>DASWKD010000086.1:0-13404 GCA_036396815.1 Actinomycetota bacterium
GCCCACCACACCGGCGACGGCTTCTTCGTCACGTTCCCCGACGCCCGGTCCGCGGTGGCCTGTGCCGTGGACGTCCAGAGGGCGCTGGTGGCCCACCGCCGGGAGCACGGCTTCTCCCCGGGGGTGCGGATCGGCGTGCACCTCGCCCAGGCCACCCGCCGGGGCAGCGACTACAGCGGCGCGGAGGTCCACAAGGCGGCCCGGATCGCCGCCGCCGCGCAGGGCGGCGAGATCCTGGCCAGCGCCGAGGTCCTCGAGGAGACCGGGCGGGAGTTCGCAGCCTCCGAGGAGCGCGAGCTCTCGTTGAAGGGCATCCCCGATCCGGTGAGGGTGGCTTCGCTGTCCTGGCGCGAGTGACCTACGGCGCCAGGCCCTGATCCCACTCGATCACGGTGAGTCGCGGATCGTCCTTGTCGACGGTCACCGGGGCGCTGAACCCCTTCCTGATCCGGTCGGCCACGTGGGCCGGCACGGCGGCGGGGTTGTCCAGCCGGTAGGGCGGGCGCCCGTCCGACAGCGTGATCTCCGACTCCATCTGGAACAGGCGCCGGTCGTTGATGGTCTGGCCCGTGTCCTTGGCGCCCTTGACCACCATGGTTCCCGTGATCCCGTTGGCCATGATCCGCTCCCGCTGGGCCGCGACCACCTGGTCGAACTGGTCCGAGGTCATCTGGGGGACCTGGACCCCGGCGGCCCGCATCGCGTCCAGGGCCGCCTGGTCGGCTTTCTCCTCGGGGTCGGCCAGGTTCGGCGCACCGCCCACGGGGACGCCGGCCACCATGGGGGCGCCCATCGCCCCGCCCACGGACCCCTGCTCCCACAGGATCACCACGTTCTGCGGGTCCACCGGGTCCACCCGAACGGGCAGGGGCTGACCGTTGCTGAGCCGTCCGATGGCGATGCCCGGCACGAACTCCTTGACCTTCACCGGGTACGGGGCCCGGCCGTCGCTGAGCCGTACGGTGAGATCGAGCTCGACCTGGGGGTTGATCTCATTCAGCACCACCCCGGTCTGACGGACCGCGGTGATGTCGGCCTGGCCGGGGATGCCCATCGCTTTGAGCCGCTGGGAGTTGGCCGCCGCCCGCCCGGCCTTCCGGGCCCAGGCGATCAGGCCCAGGGCGACCACGCCGAGGATGACGGCGGTCAGGGTGAAGCCCCGCCCCATGACCAGGAACACGCCCGCCAGGACCAGCTCGAAGATGGCCGTGCCGTACAGGATGTTCCGCATCCGGTTGCCCCCCCACGAGGGGCCCGCGAACATGCTCATGCCTTCCCTCCCAACGTCGGCAGAGCGGGTGAGGGGAATCGAACCCCCATGGCCAGCTTGGAAGGCTGGAGCTCTGCCATTGAGCTACACCCGCGTGCTCACACTGTACCTCGGGGCCCCGGGGCCGGACTACAATCGGGTGGCGGGGCGTAGCGCAGCTTGGTTAGCGCGCGTGCTTTGGGAGCACGAGGTCGCCGGTTCGAATCCGGCCGCCCCGACCCTCAGTCCACCGGGTACACGGCCCGGATGTCGGTCTTGCGGACCTGGACGAACTCCGAGGAGGCCACCGTGGCGCCGTCGTGGGTGGTCACCTTGGCCTCGGTCACCGGGACGTAGATCCGGGCGTCCCGAACCACGGACTCCCAGCCGTCGGAGAACCGGGGGAGCTCCGAGGGCAGGTGGACGATGCCCTCCACCCGATACTCGCCGAGCAGCATGATCACGGACCGGGCCACCAGGTCCACGCGCTGGCGGGCCGGTTCCAGGGGGACCTTGCCCGCCGAGGCCATGGCCTTGCGCAGCCGGTCCAGCAGGGCCTCTCCCGAGAACGGCTTCTCCAGGAACTCGGCGTGAAGGTCCTTGGCCCGAGCCATGACGTCGGGATCGTGCAGGCCGGTCAGGACCACGATGGCCAGGGCGTGGAACCGGCCGTCGCCGCGGATCCGCTCGATGAAGGACCATCCGTCCGCGCCGGGAAGACGGATGTCGACCACCGCGGCATCCGGGGCCTCGGCCACCATCTCCCGCCACGCGGTCTCCGCGTCGCCGGCGTGGAAGAAGACGTAGCCGTCGGTCTCCAGGATGTGCCGCACGACCGAAGCCACGCGGGCGTCGTCCTCCACGACCAGCACCTTGGGCATGGGCAGGGAGAGTGTCCCACACGCCGGGACCCCTGGGTGGGAGGCCCCGTGTCGGAGCCAGCACCTATAATCGGCCGCGCGCATGCAGACGACCCTGGAAGAGGTGGCCCGCCACCGCGTGAAGGTGTCGGTGGACGTCACAGCGGACGAGGCCAAGCCCGTGCTCAGCACGGCCTACCGCCACGTGGGGGGCTCGGTCCGGGTCCCCGGGTTCCGCAAGGGCAAGGTCCCCCGGAAGGTGATCGACACCCAGGTCGGCCGGGGCGAGGTGCTCAAGGAGTTCGTCCAGCACGCCCTGGAGGAGTTCTACCCGGCGGCCCTCCGCGAGCACGACCTGGCCCCGATCGGGGAGCCGGAGTTCGACGACCTGGACATCGGCGATATCGAGGGCACCGGCTTCCGATTCACGGCCACCGTGGACGTGCGCCCTCGCCTCCGGTTCGAGGAGGGCGACTACAAGGGCCTGCGGCTGGAGCGCCCGGCGCCGAAGGTGTCGGACGCGGAGCTGGACGAGCAGCTCGACCGGCTGGCCGAGCGGTTCGCGGAGCTCGAGGTCGTCTCCCACGAGGCCCGGCGGGGCGACTACGTGGTGGCCGACATCCGGGGCACGGTCCACGAGGAAGAAGTGCCCGAGGTCACCGGTCAGGACCTCCTGTACGAGGTGGGGAGCCGGGCCCTGGTGCCCGAGCTCGACCAGGAGCTGGAGGGGAAGCGCCAGGGCGACATCCTGAAGTTCAACGCCACCCTCCCAGAAGGGGCCGGCGACCGGGCCGGCCAGGAGGTCACGTTCCAGGTCCTGGTCAAGGAGGTCAAGGAGAAGCGCCTCCCCGCGCTGGACGATGAGTTCGCCCGCACGGCCTCGGAGTTCGACACCCTGGACGAGCTCCGCCAGGACATGCGCGGGAAGCTGCGCACGCTGAAGGAGGCCGCCTCCGAGGGCGCTCTTCGCGACCGGGCCCTGGAGGCGCTGATGCAGGCCGTGGATATCGAGCTCCCCGACCAGCTCCTGGACCGCGAGACGGAGTCCCGGGTGGAGAGCGCCCGGCGGCGGGCCGAGCAGCAGGGCGCCACCCTGGAGCAGGTCCTCCAGGGCTCCGGGGTGGAGGAGCTCCGGTTCCGGGCCGACGCGCGCGGGCACGCCGAGCGAGCCATCCGCGCCGACCTGGCCCTGGAGGCCGTGGCCCGGGCCGAGGAGATGACCGTGTCCCGGGCCGAGCTCGACGCAGCCATCAAGGCCCTGGCCGAGCGGATGGGCCGGAGCCCCAAGCAGGTCCGGGACTCCCTGGAGGCTACCGGTCAGATCACAACGCTGGCCGGTGATATCATCCGAGACAGGGCACTCGACCTGGTCATCGAACACGCCGAGGTGGTGGAAGAGCCCGGCAGCGAGCGGGCCGAGACATCCGGCGGAGCCGAAGGGAAGGGCACATGAAGAACTACATGGTCCCCATCGTGATCGAGCAGACCAACCGCGGCGAACGCTCGTTCGACATCTACTCTCGCCTGCTCAAGGAGCGCATCGTGTTCCTGGGCACGCCCATCGACGACCAGATCGCCAACCTGGTCATGGCCCAGATGCTCCACCTGGAGTCCGAGGACCCCGAGAAGGACATCAACCTGTACATCAACTCCCCGGGCGGCGACATCACCTCGCTGTTCGCCGTGTACGACACCATGAACTACATCAAGCCAGACGTGTCCACGATCGTGATGGGCCAGGCGGCCTCGGCCGCCGCCGTGCTCCTTGCCGCCGGCGCCAAGGGCAAGCGGTACGCCCTCCCGCACTCCCGGGTCCTGATCCACCAGCCGCATGGCGGGGCCCAGGGGCAGGCCGTGGACATCGAGATCCAGGCCAAGGAGATCCTCCGGTACCGGAAGCTGCTGGACGAGATCCTGTCGGAGAAGACGGGGCAGACCCTGGAGAAGATCGGCAAGGACACGGACCGGGACTTCATCATGACGGCCGAGCAGGCCAAGGTGTATGGGGTCATCGACGAGGTGATCTCGGCCAGGAAGATCAAGGGTCTGGCCGCCGCGGGGGCGGGGTCGTCGTAAGATAGCCAGGGTCTCGAGCGAAGGGTGAGGGCAGCCGGTGGCCAAGTTCGGAGATTCGGACCTCCTGAAGTGCTCCTTCTGCGGGAAATCGCAGAAGCAGGTGAAGAAGCTGATCGCCGGCCCCGGCGTGTACATCTGTGACGAGTGCATCGACCTGTGCAACGAGATCATCGAGGAGGAGCTGGCCGAGACCTCCGAGCTCAAGCTCGATGACCTGCCCAAGCCCAAGGAGATCTACTCCTTCCTGAACGACTACGTGATCGGCCAGGAGCAGGGCAAGAAGGTCCTGTCGGTCGCGGTGTACAACCACTACAAGAGGATCCAGGTCGGCCAGGCGGACGACGTGGAGCTCCAGAAGTCGAACATCCTGCTCCTGGGGCCTACGGGGTGCGGCAAGACGCTCCTGGCCCAGACCCTGGCCCGGATGCTGAACGTGCCGTTCGCCATCGCCGACGCCACGGCCCTCACCGAGGCCGGGTACGTCGGCGAGGACGTGGAGAACATCCTCCTCAAGCTGATCCAGGCTGCCGACTACGATGTGAAGCGGGCCGAGACCGGCATCATCTACATCGACGAGGTCGACAAGATCGCCCGCAAGTCCGAGAACCCGTCCATCACCCGCGACGTGTCCGGGGAGGGTGTCCAACAGGCCCTGCTCAAGATCCTGGAGGGAACCACGGCCAGCGTGCCGCCGCAGGGCGGCCGCAAGCATCCGCACCAGGAGTTCATCCAGATCGACACCACGAACATCCTGTTCATCTGCGGCGGGGCGTTCGCCGGTCTGGAGAGGATCATCGAGGACCGGGTGGGGCGGCGGGGCATCGGGTTCGGGGCGGACGTCCGCAAGACCGGCGAGAAGGACCTGGGCGAGATCCTGGGCCGGGTCCTGCCCGAGGACCTCCTGCGCTACGGGCTGATCCCGGAGTTCGTGGGCCGCCTGCCGGTCATCACCCACGTGCACAACCTGGACAAGGAGGCGCTGGTCGACATCCTGACCAAGCCCAAGAACGCGCTGATCAAGCAGTACCACAAGTTCTTCGACTTCGACGGCGTGGAGCTGGTGTTCGAGGACGAGGCGCTGTCGGCTATCGCCGACCAGTCGATCCTCCGGGGCACCGGGGCCCGGGGCCTGCGGGCCATCCTGGAGGAGGTCCTGCTCGGCGTGATGTACGACCTGCCCTCGCAGAAGGACGTCAGCAAGTGCCTGATCAACGCCGAGGTCGTCCTGTCCGGTGTGAATCCCACCCTCGTCCCCCGGGCCACCCGGGCCAAGCGGGTCCCCCCGGACCGCAAGGAACGCTCCGCCTAGGTCCTCGTCGTTCCGCCCGGCGTTTCCACGGCGACCGGTGTCGCCGATCCGCGCCGGACCTCCCACGCTGCGCCCAGGCGCTCCTCATCCGTCCGCTCCAGGACCGTGGCCACCTGCCACCACTCGGCCCGGACGCGCTCTGGGGTGACGTCCACCACCACGTAGCCGTGGCTGTCAAGGTCCACCCACCGCATGTGGGGGAGGGCGTCGAGCATGGTGCGCTCGATGCGCGGTGACTCCGTCCGGTAGCCCCACGTCATCTTGTCGTCCACGTTCTGGGAGGTGAGGGAGGGCGTGACGAATTCCACGGCCACGGGCTCCTCGGTCGGGTCGTCGGGGTCCCGCTTCAGCTCGCACACCAGCCCGATGTGCACGTCGCCGGAAAGCACCACCAGGTCCTCGATCCCTTCCTGGCGGACCCGGCGCAGGATCTCGTCGCGCTCCAGGGGATAGCCGTCCCACTGGTCGGGATCGCGCTCGGACCCGTCCTCCAGGAGGAAGTCCACCACGCCCAAGACCTTCCGCGTCTCCTCCGGCAGGGCCTCGCTCCAGGCCTGGGACATGATCGAGCTGTTGGCCAGGAGCCGCCAGGGCGCCGACGAGGTCCGCAGGCCATCGAACAGCCATGCCTTCTGGACCGGG
Organism: Actinomycetota bacterium; assembly: GCA_036396815.1. Lineage (GTDB taxonomy): Bacteria > Actinomycetota > UBA4738 > UBA4738 > CALAEC01 > DASWKD01. The sequence continues at coordinate 6,137 of DASWKD010000086.1, forward strand.
CCCAGCTGGGTCCGTCCGGGAGCGAACATCGCATCACCCTGCGCCGGCTCGTCGCGGTGGCTCCGGGTGTCGATCAGGAACAGGTCGGCCAGGCTTCCCAGCGGCACGCTTCGCCACACCCGGAACGGGTCGGCGGGATCCGGCCGGCGGGTGGGGAGCCACTCCCACCGGGCCCCGAACGCCGCTGCCTTCCGGTCGGCCCATGGTCCCTGGGCCTCCTCGCGGTGCTCCAGCGAGCCCTCCCGCCACGCGCCGTCGGCGAACTCGTGGCAGTCGACGGTGGCGATCAGGGGATGGGCGAGGTGCAGAGCCTGGATGTCGGGGTCGGCGTGGTAGTGGGCGTAGCGGGCCCGGTAGTCGTCCAGGGTCAAGCACTCGTGGTCGGGGACGTAGGGGCGCCCGATATCGGCTCCCGGGGTCTGCGAAGGAGGAGGCTTGTTGCCCACCTCGTAGATGTAGTCGCCGAGGTGCAGGACGAAGTCCAGGTCCTCCCGGGCCGCGATCCGCGCGTAGGCGTTGAAGAAGCCCGCGTTGAACTTCGCGCACGAGACCATGGCGAAGCGCAGGTGGTCGGTTGCCGTGGGCAGCGTCCTGGTCCGCCCGATCGGGGAGCGCTCGCCGCCGGCCTCGAACGCGTAGCGGTAGGCGGTGCCGGGCTCGAGTCCTTCCACGTCCACCTGCACGGTCCGGTCGGTGGCCGCCGTGGCCCGGGCCTCGCCGGAGGCCACCACGTCGGTGAGGGCCTCGTTCCGGGCTACCACCCAACGGACCAGCCCCTCCCTGGAGGTCCGGGTCCAGATCACGACCCGGTCGGTGAGCGGGTCGCCGCTGGCCACGCCGTGCGCGAAGATCACCGGCGCATGATGCCAGGAGGGGCTCGCCACGGGCCAATCGAGGCCCGGTTACAGGTCACGGGCCGCCCGGCCGATATCCATGTTCGATGGCGGCGAGGACCACGACCGAGCCGGCCAGCGACTCCCCGGGCACGCTTGCCGATCAGCTGGCGTGCGCGTTCCTGTGGGTCGACATGGCCGCCCTGGCCATCCACCGGCTGGACCGGCCGGGGACGGCCCGGGCTCTCACGCACGCCCGCCTGCAGCTTCGGGCCGCCGTCCGGGCCCTGAGGGAGCCCCGGGAGGACTAGTCCAGGTCGCTCCGGCGGGCCGATACACTGCGCCCCATGGCGGAGATGGCGCCGGCGTACGACCCGAAGGGCGTGGAGCAGCGGTGGTACCGCTCGTGGATGGAGGCGGGCCTGTTCCACGCGGATCCGGGCAGCGGCCGGGAGCCCTTCGTCATCGTCCTGCCGCCTCCCAACATCACCGGGGCCCTGCACATCGGCCACGCCCTGGACCACACGATCCAGGACGTGGTGATCCGCCGGAAGCGGATGCAGGGGTTCGAAGCTCTGTGGGTGCCGGGGACCGACCACGCCGGGATCGCCACCCAGGTGGTGGTGGAGCGGACCCTGCGCAACGAGGGGGTGGAGCGCCTGGACCTGGGGCGCGAGGCATTCGTGGAGCGGGTGTGGGCCTGGAGGGAGCGGTACGGGAACCGCATCGTGGAGCAGATGCAGGCCCTGGGGAGCTCCTGCGACTGGGGCCGCCTGGCGTTCACCATGGACGAGCCGCGGTCCCGGGCGGTCCGCGAGGCCTTCGTCCGGATGTACGAGGCCGGCCTGATCTACCGGGGGGAGCGCCTGGTGAACTGGTGCCCCACCGACCAGACCGCGCTGTCCGACTCCGAGCTGGAGCACGAGGACGTGGCCGGCGAGCTGGTCACGTTCCGGTACCCGCTGTCGGACGGTTCCGGCCACGTGGCGGTGGCCACCACCAGGGTGGAGACCATGCTCGGAGACACGGGGATCGCCGTGCACCCCGAGGATGAGCGGTACCGCGATCTGGTCGGGAAGACGGTCCGCCATCCCTTCGACGGGCGGGACCTGCCCATCGTGGCCGACGCCGCCGTGGATCCCTCGTTCGGGACCGGGGCGGTCAAGGTCACGCCGGCCCACGACCAGAACGACTTCGACATCGCCGAGCGGATCGGCCTGCCCCTGCGCAACATCCTGTCCGCCGACGCCACCTTGAGCGACGAGGTCCCCGAGGCGTTCCGTGGCTTGGACCGGTACGTGGCCCGGACCCGGGTGGCGGAGGCGCTGGAGGCCGAGGGTCTGTTCGTGGAGCGCGAGCACCCCTACGAGCACGCCGTGGCCCACTGCTACCGGTGCCACGCCGAGATCGAACCGTGGCTCTCCGGCAAGCAGTGGTTCGTCAAGGTCGAGCCGCTGGTCGGGCCGGCCAAGCAGGCCGCCCTGGACGGGAGGATCCGGTTCCACCCCGAGCGATGGGTAGGGCCGTACACGGCGTGGCTCGACAACCTGCGGGACTGGAACATCTCCCGTCAGCTGTGGTGGGGTCACCGGATCCCCGTGTGGTACTGCGAGAACGAGCATGAGATCGTGGCCACGGAGGATCCCTCGGCGTGCCCGGAGTGCGGCTCCCCCGGGCTGGAGCAGGATCCCGACGTCCTCGACACCTGGTTCTCCTCCCAGCTGTGGCCGTTCTCCACGCTCGGCTGGCCCGACGACACCGAGGACCTCCGCGCGTTCTACCCGACCACCGTGCTGGTCACCGGGTACGAGATCCTGTACCTGTGGGTGGCCCGGATGATCATGTCCGGCCTGTTCCTGGTGGGGGACGTCCCGTTCCGCGAGGTGATGATCCACGGCCTGGTCCGCGATCGGTCCGGGCGCAAGATGTCGAAGTCCCTGGGCAACGTGATCGATCCCCTGGACATGATCGATCGGTACGGCGCTGACCCGCTCCGCTTCGCCCTGTCCCGCATGGCCAGCCCCGACCAGCAGAACCTGCCCCTGTCCGAGGAGGGGATCGAGGCCGCCCGCCACTTCTCCAACAAGCTGTGGAACGCGGCCCGCCTGGTGCTGTCCCAGGAGCCGGAGCGGGACCTGCCCTCGGAGGACCGGCTGACCCTCACCGACCGGTGGCTGCTGTCCCGCCACCAGGCCTGCCGCGGGGAGGTGGACCAGGCCCTCGACGCGTACCGCCTGGACGACGCGGCCCAGGCCATCCACCGCTTCCTGTGGTCGGAGTACTGCGACTGGGGCCTGGAGCTGGCCAAGCACCGCCTGTACGAGGGCACCGACGAGGAGAAGGACGCCGCCGGCCGGGTCCTGGCCTGGATCCTGGAGCGCACCCTGCGCCTGCTCCACCCGATCATGCCGTTCGTCACCGAGGAGATCTGGCAGCGGTTCGGCCGGGACGGCTCGATCGTCACCGCGCCCTGGCCGGAGCCGAACGATGCCCACCGCGACCACCCCGCCGAGGAGCGCTTCTCCTTCGTCCAGGACCTGGTGACCGAGGTCCGCCGGTTCCGGAGCAGCCACGGCCTGGGCCCGGGCCGGACGCTGACCCTCCGGGTCACCGCCTCCGACGCCCAGCGGAAGGTCCTGGCCGACTTCGCCGAGGAGCTCCGCCGCCTGGGCCGGCTGGACACCGTGGAGACCTCCGAGCAGGGCTTCGAGGCCTCGGGCTCGGCCCGGCTGCGCGTGCAGGGGGCCGAGGTCCTGATCCCGCTGGCCGGCGTCCTGGACACCGACGCCGAGTGCGCGCGCATCCGGGCCCGCCTGGAGGCCCTGGCCGCCGACACCGAGAAGGTCGAGCGGAAGCTCGGCAACCAGGAGTTCGTGGCGAAGGCTCCGGCCCACGTGGTGGAGAAGGAGCGCGGGAAGCTGGAGGCCGCCCAGGAGGAGCGGGCGGCCATGGAGGCCCAGCTGGCCGAGCTGGGCTGCGCCTGAGCGTGGACCTCCGCGCGGTCCTGGCCGACCTGGAAGCGCGAAAGCCCGAGCGCGTGAAGCCCTCGCTGGACCGGATCCGGGCCCTGTCGGACCTGATGGACCACCCCGAGCGCACCTACCGCACGCTCCACGTGACCGGCACCAACGGCAAGACCACCACGGCCCGGCTGGCGGCCCGGATCCTGTGCGGGCAGGGCGTGACCACGGGCCTGTACACGTCGCCGCACCTTGTGTCGGTCACCGAGCGGCTGGCCCTGTGCGACCAGCCGATCGGCGGGGAGGAGATGGCCGCGGCCTACGCGCACCTCAAGCCGTACCTCGACGAGGTGGACGGCCGCGGGGACCCCCTCAGCTACTTCGAGACGCTGACCGGGTTGGCCTTCCTGTGGATGGCCGACAAGCCGGTGGACGTGGGCGTGTTCGAGGTGGGCATGGGCGGGACGTGGGATGCCACGAACCTGGTGAACGGCGAGGTGGCCGTGTTCACCTCGATCGGCCTCGACCATCCCGAGCTCGGCTCCACCGTGGCCGAGGTGGCGGGGGAGAAGGCCGGGATCATCAAGCCGGCGGCAGTGGTCATCGTCCAGGATCCCCAGCCGGAGGTGATGGCCGCCATCGAGCCCCGGGCCCGGGACCTGGAGGCCGTGGTCCGGGCCCTCGACCGCGACTGGCTGGTCGACCGGGTCCCGGCCGTGGGGGGCCAGAGCATCTCCGTGGAGACCCCGCACCAGGACTACCCCGCCCTGTTCCTGCCCCTGCACGGCGCCCACCAGGCCCTGAACGCGGCAGCCGCCGTGGTGGCCGGCGAGGCCGTCCTCCAGGACGACCTGGACCGCGAGGCCCTGCGGGTGTCGCTGGCCGGGGCGACCTCGCCCGGGCGCCTGGAGGTGGTCGGCCGCGAGCCGCTGGTGGTCCTGGACGGGGCGCACAACCCCCACGCCGCCCTCCGCCTGGCCGAGGCCCTCCCCGAGGCCTTCACCTGGCGTCGCCTGCACCTGGTGATCGGGGTGCTGCGGGACAAGGACCTGGAGGGGATCGTGGACGCGCTCTCCGTCCCGGCCGACGTGGTCTACGCCTGCCCCAACAGCAGCCCCCGGAGCCGTCCGGCGGCGGAGGTGGCCGCCGCGGCCGCCCGGGCCGGGCTCCCGGCCACCGAGCATCCCAGCCCCGGAGCCGCGCTGGACGCCGCGGTGGCCGCGGCTGCCGAGGACGACCTGATCCTGGCCACGGGCTCTCTGTACACTGTCGCGGACATCCTCTCGACGAAGGACTGACATGGCATCCGAAGACACGCTGGTCATCTGCAAGCCCGACGCCGTCCGCCGCGGCCTGGTGGGGGAGATCCTGTCCCGCCTGGAGCGCAAGGGGCTGGTCATCGAAGAGATGCGCATGATGCGCATCGACCGCGACCTGGCGGGGCAGCACTACTCCGAGCACACGGACAAGCCGTTCTTCGGCGAGCTGGTGGACTTCATCACCTCCGGCCACGTGGTGGTGGCCCGGGTCGGCGGCGAGAGCGCGATCGGCGTGGTCCGGATCCTGATGGGCCCCACCGACCCCGCGGAGGCCCCCCCAGGGACGATCCGGGGCGACCTGGCCACGATCATCACCGAGAACCTGGTCCACGGCTCTGATTCCCCCGAGTCGGCCAAGCGGGAGCTCGACCTCTTCTTCGCGTGATTTGTGCACTTGCACATAGGATTCTCGGGCCCCGGCGGTGAATCCATCTCCCATGAGGGGTGCCGCACTCGCCTTCGCGCTGGTCGTGGCCGCGTCCCCGGTGGCCGCCGGGACCGCGGGCCCGCACATCGTTGATCCCGAGGGTGACGCCAACGGCTTGGCCTTCCCCTACGCCCCGGGCGGCGTTGTGGGCAACACCCAGCGCGAGCTGTTCCCCGACGACCCGCTGGGCCCGGGCACGCCCACCGGCCCGGCCACGATCCCTGCGGCCGACATCGTCTCGGTGACGTTCGAGACGCCGTACATCGCCGTGCCCATCGGGGAGGACGGCATCGACTACCGGCAGACGGGCTTCCGGGTCCGGTTCCGCACCGCGGCCACCCCGGCCTCCGTGGGCCCCACCACCTCCTACGACATCGGGACCTACCTCCCGCCGGGGACGGTGGGGTGCCGTCTGTTCTTCAACGCCACCTTCCCCGGGGCGCCGTCCGGCGGGGCGCCCACGGCCCGGGCCAGCGTGGGCGGCAGCGCCGACGGCTGCTGGGCCGGCGACGTGACCATCAACCTGCCTGCCGGACTCACCGTGACCACCAGCCCGCCCGGCCTGGTCATCGACGTGCCGATCGCCTCCGTCTCCGAGGAGCTCCGCCCCATGTTCGAGGAGGGCAGCGGCGTGCTCCAGTCGCCGGCCGCCTCCACCTCGGTGGGGAGCTTCGTCCCCCGGGTTGACGCCACCCTGCGCTTCCCCGACTTCCTGATCGGCAGCGACATGCCCCCCGACGTGCCCTGCACCAAGGGCTGCCCCTCCTAGCCGGGTCCGATCTGCCCCCGATCGCGGAGAACGTCCCCCGGTTTCCGCGCGTGCCGGGCAGGGATGCGGCCCCCGGCGGTGAAGCCCTCGGTATGACCTCCATGCGCACCCTCCTCACCGCGGCCGCCATCTCCTGGTCCCTGTTCGGCCAGGCCTCGGCCCAGGTCTCCGACCCCACGGGCGTGATCGCCTCGGACAACGCGGCCCTGCTGGGCACGATCCCCGAGCCCGGCGTGATCGGGGCCCGGTTTCGCGGCGACGTGATGTACGTGACCTCGGTGAGCGGCCTGTCCACCTACGACATCTCCGATCCCGCCAGCCCCCAGCCGCTGGGTCGTTTGGCCCTGCCGCACTTCGAGAACGAGGACGTGGACCTGGGCGGCGACATCCTCCTGATCTCCAACGACTCGGCCGAGAGCCTTGGCGTGCTGCACGTGATCGACATCGCGGATCCGGCCGCGCCGGCCCTCCGGTCGGTGCTCCCGTACTCGGGCAACAGCAACGCCGCGCTGGCCCAGTTCTTCGGCGGGCCCGGGCACACCGCGTCCTGCGTCCTGGACTGCACGTTCGCCTGGGTGTCCGATGGCGGAGGGATCCGGGTCATCGACCTCCGGGACCCCGACGCGCCTCGCGAGGTGGGCTCGTTCCCCGTGGCCGCCGGCGGCCTGGCGGTCCACGACGTCCAGGTGGACGGCGACGGCCTGGTGTGGGTGGCCGCGTTCGGCGGGACCTCGGCCTACCGCCTGCCCGCCGGATACGAGGGCACCGGCCTGGGGACGCTGGTCGCCCGGACCAACGCCCAGGGCGCCAGCCGTTACGCCGAGACCTTCGGGCTGGACGACGGCAGCACCTACAACGACTTCATCCACCACAACTCCCACCGCCGGGCCGGCGACGACGTGGTGTTCATCACCGAGGAGGACTACTCGCGTCCCGGGTGCCGCGGGGCCGGCTCGTTCC
>DASWKD010000087.1:0-1531 GCA_036396815.1 Actinomycetota bacterium
GGACTGCGGCGCGTTGACCACCATCACCCCGCGACGGGTGGCGGCCTCGACGTCCACGTTGTCCAGGCCGATCCCGGCCCGGGCCACCACTTTGAGGTTCGTGCCGGCCTCGATCACGCCGGCGTCCACCTGGGTCTGCGACCGGACCACCAGCGCGTCGTACGGCCCGATGGCTCCGGCCAGGCCCTCCTTGGCCAGGTCCGTGCGCACGTCCACCTGGAACTCGGCACTCAGGAGGTCGAGGCCGGCCTTGGACAGCTTCTCGGTGACCAGGACCTTCATCGCGAGGTGCGCGAGAAGACCTCCTCGGCCGCGGCCACACCGGCCCCGCCCTTCACCGGGTAGCCCATGCCGGCCAGGGTCATCTCCAGCGCGGCCAGGCAGCGCAGGATGTCCAGGCGGTCGTAGAAGCCGAGGTGACCGATGCGGAACACCTTGCCCTTGAGCGGTCCCTGCCCCGGGGCCAGGATGATGCCGTGCTCGGCCCGGACCCGGGCCACCAGCTCGTTGCCGTCGATCCCCTCCGGTGCCCGGACCGCGGTGACCGCCCATGCCCGCTCGGGGTGCTCGCCGTCCAGGTCCAGACCCAGGGCCCGGACCCCTTCCTTGGTGCCCTCGGACAGGGTGCGGTGCCGGTCCAGGACGGCGTCCTGGCCCTCGTCGAGGTACAGGCGGAGGGCCTCGCGGAGGCCCAGGACCAGGCTGATGGCCGGCGTCCACGGGCTCTCGGGGTCGGCCAGGTCCATGGAGGCCTTGTACGCCGACCAGTCGAAGTAGAACCGCGGGCCGGTGGCCGTGCGCGACGCCTCCCAGGCGGCCTCCGACACGCTGACGAAGGCCAGCCCGGGGCTGGCCCCCAGCGCCTTCTGCGAGCCGCCCACCCCCACGTCCACGCCCCACGCGTCGCCGCCGTACGGCACCGCGCCGAGCGAGGAGATCAGGTCCACCACGAACAGCGCCCCGGCGTCCTTGGTCACCCGGCCGATGGCCTCGATGTCGTGGATCACGCCGGTCGAGGTCTCGCTGTGCTGGGCCAGGACGCCCTTGGTGGGGGCCTCGGCCAGGGCGGCGGCGATGTCCTCGGCCTTGACGGCCCGGCCCCAGTCGTACTCCACCCGCCGGACGTCCAGCCCGAAGGCCTCGGCGATGCGGGCGAACCGGTCCCCGAAGTACCCGGCCACCGGGACCACCACCCGGTCCCCCGGCGAGAAGCAGTTGGCCACGGCGGACTCCAGCCCGCCGGTGCCCGACGCCGTGAACAGGAACACGTCGCCCTCGGTCTTGAGGAGCGATCGGAGGCCCGCGGTCACCTCGCGGAGGACCACGCCGTAGCCGGGCCCGCGGTGGTATACCAGGGGGCCGCCCTGGGCCTGGAGGACCTCCGGGGGGACCGGGGTAGGACCGGGGGTCATGAGGATCTCGGGTCGTTCCATGCCTTTCGTTCCCCTTCCGCTCGCCGAGGGCCAAGCGTACCACCGGCATCTGAGGGACTGTTCAAGCCGTGCCAGTGATGGGACGATAATGGGCCAGG
>DASWKD010000088.1:0-1777 GCA_036396815.1 Actinomycetota bacterium
GGGCAGGAGGAGGTGCGCGAAGATGAACGAGGGCTGGGGATCAGCGGCGTGCTCGGCGATCTTGCGGAACTGGAACGGGACCCGCCGGTACTCCGTCTGCCGGAAGGTCGAGCCCTTGAACCATCCGAACCGCTCGCTGACCGGTTGCAGGAGCGTGGTCTCCCACAGGAGCTGCTCGAACCGCGAGGGGACGTCCAGCCGGACGTTGACGTCGGCGTAGGGATCCGACCGGGTGACCTCCCACCACGTCCCGATGTTCACGTACCGGTACCCGCGGGCCTTGAGGAACCTGGCCACCCTGGGGCCGTCGTACATCCGGGTCAGCGGCCGCAGATCGCCTCCCGGCTGGTCGCGGAGGTGATCCAGGTAGGTCATGTTGAGCGACGAGGCCATGGAATGGGTGGAGCGCGGGTAGTTCCCCCACGTCTCTTCGGGGACGTAGAACCCTCGCTCCCGCAAAGCATCGAGGAACGGCTCGTTGTCGTAGCCATAGTACTTCTCGAGGGTCCGGGCTCCCGCGTACCGGTCCAGGATGATGTAGATCACGTCCCGCTCCCCGCCGGTCGGCCGGACGGTCCCCCCGCCGCCCGTGGGCGCCGCCGCTCCCGGCTCGCCGGCCGAGCGGACCGCGTCCAGGCCGATGATGGCCAGGTTCATGGCCACCAGCGCCCCGGCCACCACGTTCAGGCCCCGGGTCAGACCGGGGAGCCAGGCCCCGGCCCACCGCGCCGCGGCCAGCGCCCCGAGCCCCAGCAGGGCCCACACGGCCAGGAGCACCTGATGCCGTGCCAGGAACCGAACGGGCGAGCCCTCCAGCACGACCAGCACGTGTCCGTAGGAGAAGAACAGGAGGATCAGCGCCGAGACCAGGAGGCCGGCCCGCTGGGCGCTGCGGAGCGCCAGGGTGCCGGCCGCCATGAGCATGGTTGCCGCAGCTACCGTCAGCAGGAGAGGCCTGACGGTGTCCGCGGCGGTGACCCCTTCCTCGAGGTTCTGCGCGTACAGGAACAGGACCGGGAACGCGGCCAGAAGGAACGCGTGATAGGGACGGACCCGGGACCGCTGCGTCATGCCGCCTCCGGAGCATGCTGCCGGAGCGCCGCCCTCCCCAGCCACACCAGGAGCCAGATCCCCGCCCCGACGCCTGCGGCCACCACCCCGTAGACAGCCGCCGGGGGCCAGGGCGCCCAGGCGGTCAGAGCCTCGATCCTGGAGGGCACGTCGCCGCCCGGCGGACCCCAATAGGCGGGGAGGATGGTCCGCACGGCCACCAGGTGCATCGCCCCGGCCGCGACGAGCGTGGCGGCGGGGATCCACGGGGCCCAGGATCGCCGGACCGAGACCATGCCGGCGGCGGCCACCGCCGCCATGCCGGCCAGCGCCGGGAAGAGGTACCGCCCCTGGATGGCCGGCGTCTGGCCCGTGGATGCGTACCCGCCGTACGACAGGCGCATCGTGAGCAGGAGCAGGGCCCCGGCGGGGAACAGCAGGGCCACCAGCGCGGGATCGCGGCGCCGTCGGAGGATCCCCACGGCGAGAGCTGCCAGAAGGACCGTGGTGGCCACGACCACCACGGCCGTAGGGATCCGAACGTCGAACCACCCGAACCAGCCCCAGAACCGTTCGGGCAGCCACGCGGCGAACCGCCGGGCCAGGAACAGGACGTCCGGGGTGAACCCCGGCTCGGCCGGGGGCAGGAGCTTGATCCCCGGCTGGAGCGTGCCGTACACGGCCAGGTTGCGGATCCACCACCACCCCCCCGCCGCCACGGCGATGG
>DASWKD010000089.1:0-2025 GCA_036396815.1 Actinomycetota bacterium
CTTGAAGAACCGGACCACCACGCTCTGGTCCTCGGTGGCTTCCGTGACCAGGGTCCGGGCTCCCCCCGCGGCCGACACCCGCATGCCGTTCAGGCGTCCCAGGAGGTCCGGGATGCTGGTGGCCAGAACCTCGACCACCCCGTCGCGCTCGGCCTCGACGGCGGTCAGCGAGGCGCTCTCCCGTATGGCGTCCTCGGCGAAGCCCACGTCCCGGCCCCGCTGCTCGGCCAGGCTGCGCAGGAGCGCGGCGGCGTCGTTCACGGCCTTGGCCTCCGCGGCTCCGGACAGGTCGCCGCCCAGATCCACGGGATGGGCGGCGCCCACGTTCGTGCCCGGAGCCATGGCCGCTACGTGGGAGGCGTAGACCAGGAACACTCCGGCCGAGGCGGCCCTGGCGCCGGGAGGGCCCACCCACACGATCACCGGCACGCGGCTGCGGAGGATCTCCTGAACCATGTCCCGCATCGACACGTCCAGCCCGCCTGGGGTGTCCAGCTGGATGATCACGGCCTCGGCGCCTTCCTGGCCCGCTTCGGTGACCCGCTCGGCCAGGTACTCCGCGGAGGTCGGGTCGATCACGCCCTCCAGGGCCACCACGTGCACCACGTGCTGGCCGGCATGTCCGTGGGCGCCCATGGCCGGCGCCAGGGCGATCCCCAGGGAGATCAAGGCCAGCACGGTTCGCTTCATCGGCCCATCCTATCGAGGCTCGTGGAACCGGGTATCCTGGGAAGCGCTCCTACCGTCATGGCCACGATCCGAACCCCCCGAAGACGCCGTACGTCACGACGCGCCCGGCGCGTCCGCCGCTCCACGCCCCGCCGGGTGCCTCGCTACCTCCAGCCGTTGGTGTTCCTGGGGGTGATGGCCGGGGCCTCGGTGCTGTTCGCGCTGGCCCTGCTGCCATCCGTCGGCGCGGCGGGGAAGGCGTTCGAGCGGGTCAGCGCCGAGTTCACCGCCCTGGGCAGCGACACCGACGTCCGCTTCCCCCGCTTCCCCGAACGATCGAACGTCTACGCGGCCGACCGCACCCTGCTGGCCACGCTGTTCTTCGACGAGAACCGGAAGTACGTCAAGCTGAAGGACCTGGCCCCCGTGGCCCGGCAGGCGGTCCTGGCCATCGAGGACAGCAGCTTCTACCAGCACCACGGCGTGGACACGCTGGCCGTCTTCCGCGCGGCCATCAAGAACTTCCTGGCCGGCGAGATCGAGCAGGGCGCCTCCACGGTCACCCAGCAGCTGGCCCGGAACGCGTTCCCATCGGTGGGGACCGAACGGACCATCGCCCGGAAGATGATCGAGGCCCGGGTGGCCATGCTGATCGAGGACACGTACACCAAGGACCAGATCCTGGAGCTGTACCTGAACCGCGTGTACTTCGGGCGCGGCACGTACGGGCTGGGAACCGCAGCGGAGTTCTACTTCAGCCGCAAGCCGTCGGAGTTGACCCTGCCGGAGGCCGCCATGCTGGCCGGGCTGATCGCCTCGCCGGAGAAGTTCAACCCGGTGAAGGACATGGCCGCGGCCACCGAGCGCCGGAACCAGGTCCTGAACCGGATGGCCGTCCTGGGCATGATCGAGGATGACGTGGCCGAGGAGACCATGGCCCAGCCCATCGAGCTGAACCTGAAGCCGCCAACCAAGACCAGGGCGCCCTTCTTCGTGGACTTCATCAAGCGCGCCATCCTGGACGACCCCCGGTTCGGCGCCACCCGCGAGCAGCGGGAGCAGCTCCTGTTCCAGGGCGGGCTCCGGATCCACACCACGCTGGAGCCCAAGCTCGAGAAGCACGGCCTGAAGGTCATCAAGGACCACCTGCCCGACAAGGCCGACCCGGAGTCGGCCATCGCCTCCCTGGACACCCGCACGGGAGCGATCAAGGCCCTGGTCAGCAGCACGAAGTACGACAAGTCGCAAGTCAACCTGGCCACCGGACAGGGCGGGACGGGCCGGCAGATCGGATCGTCCATGAAGATCACCACCCTGGTGGCCGGATTCGAGCAGGGCATCCCTCAGATGAAGGTG
>DASWKD010000090.1:0-14720 GCA_036396815.1 Actinomycetota bacterium
AGAAGTGGTCACTCGCTCCACCCGTCCATCGCGGACGATTCCCAGAGCGTAGAAGGACCGTACGGTTCCCGTGAAAGCCACCGCTTCACCATCGCTGGCTACCTTGAAGATCGATGGGAAGAAGTCTTCGAATCCAACCGAGGAGTCGGTCCCGGGCTGGAGGAGGATCTCAACCCCAGGGCGAGCCTCGTTCTCGACGCTTCCACGAGGAGTTGGGGTGTCGTTCGTTCCACACGACGAAAGAGCGACCACCGCGGGAACAAGGACGGCGATGACCAACCGGGGGGTTCTGATACTCGATCTGGCGATCATGGCCCGTACCTCGATCTGAACTGACCAACCCCGTGTAGCTCGCTGGTGCGCCCGGAGGGACTCGAACCCCCAACCTCCTGATCCGTAGTCAGGCACTCTGTCCAAATTGAGCTACGGGCGCAACGCGGAGGCGGCGCGATTCGAACGCGCGAGGGGCTTGCACCCCAACGGGATTAGCAATCCCGCGCCATAGGCCTGACTAGGCGACGCCTCCTGAACCAGTCTACCAACCCCCTCAGTGCCCGTCCGCCTCCAGGACCTCATCCGGCAGGGGGTCACTCCCCGGGGGCCGCAGGATCAGCCGGTCGTGAGGTTCGACCACGGCCACCACGCCCTCCAGGCCCTCCTGCACGAACAGCTGATACCCCTGGCCCTCGACCGTGGCGTCGCCGTCCTCGGCCCCCTCGGCCAGGACGAACTCCACGGCCTGGCCCCGGCGGACCACCCGGATGGCCACCTCCGGGTTGAACCGGGCCGCGGCGGCGTGGGCCCGGCGGAGGATCTCGGCGGCGCGAGGGGTGAGCTCGATCATCGTGTCGGCATCGTGCCATACGCTGGGCCCATGATGGCCCGCCTGCTCCTGACAGCGCTCCTGGGCGCATCCTGCCCGCTGGAGCCGGAGCAGGGCCCGTCGGCGGGAGGGTCATCGGATCGGGCCACCGTGGCCCGGGTCGTGGACGGGGACACCGTGTGGCTGGAGGGCGGCGAAAAGGTCCGCCTGATCGGCATCGACGCCCCAGAGGTTGAACATCCCGGACAGCCCGGGGAGTGCTTCGGGGACCGGGGCACCGAGGCCCTCCGCCGGATGGTGCTCGACCGCCGGGTGCGGGTGGAGACCGACGTCGCCCTGCGCGATCCCTTCGACCGGCTCCTGGCCTACCTGTGGGTGGGCAACCGCATGGTCAACGAGACCCTGGTGGAGCACGGCTTCGCCATCGCACGCCGGTATCCGCCCAACCTCCGGCACGCCGCCCGGCTGGAAGCCGCCCAGCGACGGGCCCGGGCCGCCGGCCGCGGCCTGTGGGGAACCTGCTAGGGCTGCATCCCGCTAGAGGCGCAAGGACCTTTGTGCATCTGCACATAGGACTTCGGGCCTCCGGGAACGAATGCCTCCCCAACGGACCAAGGAGGCAGCCATCCGACGCACACCGGCCATCATCGTTCTCCTCACGGCCATGGCTCCGGGAACGGCCTGGGCCGCACCGGACACCGGGCCACCGCTCCCGCGGATGGAGGCGGCTATCCCCACGCTCCTCGACCACGTGGCCATGACCCCGGCCGATCTCGACGGCGACGGGACCGACGAGCTCATCGCCCTCACCCAGGACGGCGTGACTCAACGATACGACGCCGACGGCACGTTCCGCTGGTCGGTGAGCACCATCGAGGCCGCTTTCCACGCCGGCCACCACCCGATCGATGGCTCCGTCCGCTTCGAGGCCGACTACCGCGGGCGGACCTCCTGCACCACCGACCACGGCATGGCCCTGTTCGACCGCACCGGCGACGGTGTGCTGGACGTCCTGGCCACCAGCTGGGTCCAGCTCGAGGACCCGGTGATCGAGCAGCGGAGCCTGGTCGTCGAGGTGGACGGGGCCACGGGAGACGTCCTGAACGCGCATCGGTTCGAGGGCTGGGTCACGAACCTCCACGCCTCCGACCTGGACGGGGACGGTGCGGCCGACCTGGTGGTGACCGAGGAGGACGGCCCGGTGCAGGAACTGACCGATGCCGACGGCCGTGTGCTGCGGCGAGGGACGGGGGGCACCACCCGGATCCACGCCTACGACCTGGAGAGCTGGGAGCGCCGTTGGTCCCACGACACCGGCCGAGGGTGGGCCCAGGTCAACGCCCTGGCCGTGGCCGGGTTCGGCCCGGCAGCCCCCGGGGTGACCGTGGCCGTGACCGGACCCGCCGCCACGCCGACGTGCGGGCCGACCGATCCGGGAGGACCGGGCGGACAGGACCTGCTCATGCTGGACGGCGCCACGGGCGCCACCCGGTGGTCGGCGCCTGCCGCGGCCTCCACGGAAGCGCTGGTGGCCCACGACGCGGACGGCGACGGAACGTCGCATATCGTGGCCCGCAGCCGCTCGGCCGGCGCCTCGGGGGTCACGGTGTTCGATGGCCCCACGGGCTCGATCCGATGGACGGCCGCGCTCCCCTCGGGGGCCGGGGCCTGGGACGTGGCTGTGGACGGCCCGGACGTGCTGGTGGCCTACGCCACGGCGTCATCCACGCCGGCCGCCGAGCAGGCGGCCCGACTGGCCCGGCTGAACGGAACGACCGGCGCTGTGATCCACGACGTGCTCCTGGACGGTGGAACCACGCCCCAGGCGGCCAGCGGGGCACCGACGGTGAGCCGGATGCGGATCGCGGTGGCCGACCTGGCCCCGGTCCCCGGCGGCGAGACCGTGGTGCGCACGGACCGCATGCTCAGCGCGGTGGACGCCACCGGCAGGATCCTGTGGCAGCGCCCCCCGTACGGCAGCCCGAACGTGGTGCTCACCGCCCGCCAGGACGGCATGGCCCGGCTGTGGGCGCAGGGACCGTTCCCCGAGCCACTCCCCCACGAGCGCCGCGAGCCCCTCCACGTCCGCGAGTACGGCCGGTACCGCCTGTTCCGGCTGGATGGGTTGACCGGCCAGGTCACACGGGAGGTCCCGCTGATGGGCAACCCGGTGGGCCTGGTCCGCCTGGACATCACCGGGGAC
Source organism: Actinomycetota bacterium (assembly GCA_036396815.1). Classification (GTDB taxonomy): domain Bacteria; phylum Actinomycetota; class UBA4738; order UBA4738; family CALAEC01; genus DASWKD01. The sequence goes on from DASWKD010000090.1 coordinate 3,027, forward strand.
GGCGTGCCCGACCGGATCATGGGCGGGACCGGGGAGGCCCTGTTCGCCATGGAGGGCGGCACCCACCGGGTGGTGTGGTCGCGTCCGCTGGAAACTCCGGTGCTCGAGATCCTGACCGAGGACCTCGACGGCGACGACGCACCGGAGATGATCGTGGAGGGCCTGCTGGAGGTCCACGCGGTGAACGCCGGGACCGGGGCGGTACGGTGGTCGTACCGGCTGTCGCCGGCCGCTGGGCCCGGCCGATGGAGCGGTCTCGAGCTGGCCGACATGACCGGCGACGGGGTCCGTGACGTGGTCCTGGCCACCTCGTCCGGCGCCGACGGGGGACTCAACGTGGTGGAACAGCCCCGGGTGCTGGTGCTGGACGGGACCTCGGGGGAGGAGGTGTGGCACCGGCCGCTCCCGCCCCCGGTGAAGCGGGTCAACGGGATGGCGGTTGGGGACGTGAACCGCGATGGCGTCCCCGACGTCGGCATCGCCAATGAGGCCCTGGGCGCGCCGTGGCTGTACAGCGTGGCCGTGCTAGACGGGGTGACTGGAGCTCCATTGTGGACCCAGAACGAGCGCGACAAGCCCGGCGGACGGGCCGTCCCCATGGACGCCGTGCAGATGGTGGACGCCGGGGCCGACGGCGACGCCGACCTGGCCGTCCTGGTGGTGGGTGACGCCGCGGTGGAGCCGGCCGTGCGCATGCACGATGGGGCGTCGGGCGCGGAGCTGTGGCTCACCGAGACCGGAACCGAGGAGGGCGACGGTGTGGTCGCTGCGTTCGAGCGCCTGGCCGTGGGCCGGCTCGATCCCGATGAGCCACCACTTCTGCTGGCCACGGCCAGGGAGAACGGGCCCGACGGCGGTCTGGCGTACGTGCACGGCCTGACGGCTTCCGGCCAGACCGTGTTCGTCCACCACGCCCCCACCCCGAACATCTGGGAGCTGGAGACCGGCGACGTCACCGGAGACGGGATCGGCGACGTGATCGTGCCCTGGCTCCGCGGGTTCGGCGTCATCGACGGGGCCTCGGCCCTGGACGGAACGCCGAAGTACGTGGGACACCTGCGGGAGCGCTTCCCCAGCAAGGCCAAGCTGTTCGACGTGGACGGCGACGGCGTCCTGGAGATCGAGACCCTGGTCACGCCGGGAGCCTGGCCGCTCCAGCTGGGGCAGGTCCTGCTGACGGATGTGGGAGTGCCCAGCAAGGCGGTTGGCGTGATCGACCTCTCGCCCTAGAGGACTCATGACCGACGACACGCCCCTCCCGACGAAGCTCGGGATAAAGGAGGGTCACCGCGTCGCCCTGCTGGGGGCCCCGGCGGGCTTCCGGCGAACGCTGGGTCGCCTGCCGCACGGCGTGGAGCTGACCGACGCCGCGCGGCGCACGGTGGACGTGGCCATCCTGTTCGTCGCCAAGGGTACCGACCTGTCCCGGCGGTTCCCGGTGGCCTCTCGGCACGTGGAGACGGCCGGAGGGCTGTGGGTGGCCTGGCCCAAGAAGGCCTCCGAGGTGAACACCGACCTCTCGTTCGACATCGTCCAGCGGACCGGCTTGGACGCGGGCCTGGTGGACAACAAGTCGTGCTCGGTCGACGGGACCTGGCAGGCCCTGCGGTTCGTGGTCCGTCTCGGCGACCGGTGACCGGCGCCGGCTCCGGAAGACGGCCACCGCCACCCCGCCGGCGATCACCCGCCGCCGTGACCGTTCAGCGCCGGGCACACGTGGCCCTCGGGATCGAGGGGATTGCCGCACAGGCCACACCGGGGCCGCCCCCGCCGGACCACCGCGGCTCCGTGCAGGGCCATGGCCAGCATCTGCTCCGCCGTGGCCCACATGCGCACCGTCTCCCCCTCGCGATCGGGGTCCGGGGTGTCCTGGACCTCCTCCTCGACCTCCACGAAGAACCGGTCCCGGGCCTCCTGGTAGCCCACCGAGATCCGCCCGGCCCGCCACTCCGGCTCGATGGGGTCCTCCAGGGCCAGCTCCGGCTCCGAGCCCCCCTCCACCTCCTTGCCCATCTGGGCCAGGAGGCTCATGACCGACGCGGCCAGCAGCTCGACCTGCTCCTTCTCCACCAGCATGGTGAGGAGCCGGTCGGTGGCCCGGGCCTGGAGGAAGAACACCCGCGCTCCCGGCGGGCCCAGGGCGTCGGCGACCAGCCGGTCCACGGGGTCAAGCTCGATGGCCATGCCACCATCCTCCCACGGGCCCGCTCCACCCCTGAGGCGGATAGAGGACCCCGGCGGGCATCCCGAACAGGCTCTTTCCGGTAGAAGCGGTCAGGGGGTGACGGATCGGGAACGGAGCACCGAGACCGGGAAGATCGGCTCGAACCGTCACGGAACCGTCATGGGACGGACGCGGTTTCGCCCTATCGCCCGGCGAGGATGGACCCCTCATCCCGGAGAGGGGGAAGCGCGATGCCGAAATGCCCACTGTGTGATGGGGGGAAGGTGCTGGTGGTCATCGACGCCGCCCGGCGGGGCCTGTGCCTGACCTGCGGAGCCGAGTGGGTCCAGGATGGGGCCGACCAGCGGCGGGTCCAGCCCGCCCGCGAGGGGGCTCGCCCCTAGGGCGCTCGCCGTCTCACCCGTCGGACAGGCGCACACGTCCGCCGGGGCGCCCGGCCAGGGCCGCCGGCCCGGCCGTGACCACCCCGTCCCTGTGCAGACCGGCGATGGCCGCGACCACTCTGGCCCGGTCCATGCCGGTGCCTGCCACAAGGCCACCGACGTGGACCGATGATCGGAGGCGCAGAGCCTTGACCACGGCGCCTCGGGCCTGGCGACTGGAGCCCTCGAACCGCTCGGCCGCCGTCGTCGTCCGCCTCCGCCCTCCCTCCCGACCTCGGAACCGGCACGCCCGGGAGAGGGGGCACACCCGGCACCGGGGGGTAGGACGGCACACCTCACGGCCCAGATCCATCACCGCCTGGTTCCAGGCGGCGGGATCGGACCGCCCCAGCCACGTCCGGGCGGCGTCGGGCGCCCGGGCCTCGGGCGCCTCGGCCAGCCCGAGCATCACCCTGCCGACCACCCGGCGCACGTTCACGTCTACGGCCGGCACCGCCCGGCCGAAGGCGATGGCCCCGACGGCGTCGGCCGTGTACGGCCCCACGCCGGGAAGTGCTCGGAGGTGGGACGGGTCCGAGGGGATCCTGCCACCGTGGCGATCCACCACGATCCTGGCCGCCTGCGAGAGCCACACCGCCCGGCGGTTGTAGCCCAGGCCGTCCCAGGCCCGCAGGACCTCGGAGCGGGGGGCCGCCGCCAGGGCCCGCACGGAGGGGAACCGGCGGACGAAGCGCTCGAACGCCGGCGCCACGCGGGCTGCCTGGGTCTGCTGGAGCATGATCTCGCTGACCAGGGTCCGGTACGGATCCGGCCGGATCCGCCACGGGTACATGGCCCGCCGCGGCCGGTACCAGGCCAGGAGCTCCGAGGTCGTCCGCATGCTCATCCCGCCCGCACGATAGCCCGTTCGGGTCAGGTCTCATGACCCGAAGGGCGCACCAGGATGCCACCGATGGGCCATCGATTCCGAAGCTCGCCTTTCGGATGATGGTGACATGCGCCCTCCCCGCGGGTCCCGTGTCCTCCCGGCTCTCCTGGGCCTGGGCACCGCCTTCGGCCTGATGGGTCCGGCGCGCGTTCATGCCCAGGTCCTGGATCCCTGCAAGCCCGTCCCCATCCCGGACCTGTGCCCCTCCCCCCAGCCCAGCCTGGTTCCGCTCCCGGGCGGATCCGGTCCATCCCCGTCACCCCGGCCACGGAGCAAGGGCAAGGTCGGACGAGAAGACCGAACCACCGAGCCCGTCCCGCCGCGGACCTCGGAGCCTCCTCGGGTGGTGCCGTTCGCGGTGTCCGGGCCCAACAGCAGCGCCCGGGTCATCTCCCTGCTGTCCGCCCTGATCCCCCGAGGGATGCCCCTGGAGGAGTCTCTCCTCCAGGTGGTGGGGCCGTTCCCGGTGGCCGGTCCGGCCTGGTGGATCAACGACTGGCACGCTCCGCGGTCCGGTGGCCGGGTGCATCAGGGACTGGACATCTTCGCCCCGGCCGGCACGCCGCTGGTAGCCGCGGCGTCCGGGATCCTGTCGCAGAAGGGCGTGGGCGGGCTGTGCGGGATCTACGTGGAGATCACCGACCCGCAGGGGATCCAGTACTTCTACTGCCACATGTCCGCCCACGCCCCCGGCCTCCAGGTCGGCCAGGCGATCCAGGTCGGCCAGGTGGTCGGGTTGGTGGGCAACACGGGCAACGCGATCAACACGCCGTCCCACGTTCACTTCGAGTTCCAGCCCGGCGGCGTGCCCCACCCCCCGAAGCCGTGGGTCGACCGGTGGGTCCGCATCGCCGAGCAGCGGGCCCTGGACCTGGTCCGGCAGATGGGTGGGGAGATCCCGATCCTCGAGGACCCCGGCGCCGCGGCAGACGCGTTCCGCCTGACCCGGACCTTCGACCTGGCCGGCGGGACCGGCGGAGCGAGCGCCCGGCACACCGCGGTGATCCTCCCGGGCCTCCAGCCCGGCCTCCCCGCGCTCCAGATCGCCGGAGACACCGTGGACCAGATGGCCTGGGAGATCGATTGGGGAGGAGCCACCGACGCCCAGCTGGAAGACCTGGTCCGGCGGTACCGGACGCAGGTCGTCAGTGAGGCCCTGGCCGGCCTCGGCCCCTGGCCGTTCGCCGAGCGGAGCGTGTCCCGGCAGGCCACCGCGGGCGACGGCTCCGACTGACCGAGCCGGACCCGGGACGGGATCCGGGCCATCACAGGTATGTAGGCCGGGGCCCGGTCAGCCGCGGAGGACCAGGCCCCGGTAGGACTCCGTGAACCCGGCTTCCCGGAGGGCGCCGGCGTGCCCCGAGGCCTCGGGCGGGGACCCATCGATCGTCCGCAGCTCGATCCTCCGCAGGCGCCCGTCCTTGACCAGCGAGGCCACGGCGTCCGCCCAGCCGGCGTGCTCCCCGGCGAAGGTGACCAGCGAGCGGGCCCCTCGCTCCAGGTACGCGGCAGGCCGCCCGTCCGCCAGGACCACGAACGCCCCCCCGGCCCGGGCCGGCCGGCCCTCGCTCTCCGGCCAAGGCAGGGCCGCGCCGAACGGCTGGGCGGGGTCGGTGGCCGCCAGGACCAGCGCAGCCGGCTCCTCGTCCCCGGCGCTCCTCAGACGATCCACCGCCCCGGGAAGAGCGAACTGCGCGGCGCCCAGGCCGGCCACGAAGTACCCGCGCCGGACCCGGCCGCTCTCCTCGAGCGCCTTCAGGATCTGGTACACGCCGGCGAACCCCCCCGGCACCCCTTCGGCCATGACCGCCTCCCGAGTCAGGACGCCGTGACGCTCCAGGAGCTGCAGGGCCCTGGCGTGGGCCAGGGCGGTAGGCGTCACCTCCGTGCGGGTCACCAGGGACCACCGCCCGGCCCCCGCCGGGGGGCCCGCCCGGCGGAGGGCCCCGGGTCGGGGACGAGAGGGACGGCGACTCCGGCCCCCGCGGTCCAGGAGGGCCCGGAGGGGGGCCACGGTGTCGTTGGTGGCCTCGCCGGCCCACACCAGATCCCACAGGGCGGACAGCAGGTCCTGCTCGTCGGCGGTCCCCGCCGCCTGGATCAGGTCCGGCCAGAACGAGGCTCCCCGCTCCCGGAGGTGGGCGCGCAGGGCGTCGTGCATCTCACCGTGGGGAGGATCGTCGGGAGGCCGAAGCAGGTGGGACTGGTCGCGGAAGGCCAAGACCACCCGTCCGTCGGTGGGGCCGATGGGCCCGGCCCCGGCCCACACGACCTCGCCGGCCGCACACAGGTGGTCGAGGTCCGCGGGCCGGTACCCCTCCACCCTGGCCGGGAGGACGTCGGCTTCCAGCACGCTGGCCGGGATGGCCGCCCCCTGGAGCTGGGAGATGGCCTCGAGCAGGGCGCCCTGCCCGCGCCGGTGCGCGCCGATCCCGTGCCACGACGGGAGGAACCGGGCCAGGGCGGCACCCTCCACCGGCTCGACCTCTCGCCGGAGACGGGCCAGGGAACGCCGGCGCAGGGACCGGAGCACGTCCACGTCGCACCACTCCCGGCGGCTGCCGGTGGGGCGGAACTCGCCTCGGACCACCCGGCCCTCGGCCTCCAGCCGCTCCAGGGCCTCCACCACCCGGTCCAGCGGCGCGCCCAGGCCGGACGCCGCATCGGACGCCTCGAACGGACCGTGGGTCCGCGCGTACCGGCCCACCAGGAAGTCGAGGGGCCGGTCCGCGGGCTCGGTGAACGCGGCGGGCAGTCCCTGGGGGAGCGACACGCCCAGGGCGTCGCGGAGGCGGGCCGCGTCCTCGGCTGCGGCGAACCGTCGCTCACCGGCCACCGCGATCTCGATGGCCCGCTTGTCGTCCACCAGCCGGCCGAGCCAGGACGCCGCGTCGCCGTCCGACCGCGCGGCCAGGTCATCCGCGCGGAGCGGCCCCAGGCGGCGGAGCGCGTCGTGGGCTTGGTCGGCGTCGCGGGCCGGACGGGTCAGGAGCTGGAGCTCGGCCTCCAGGTCCGCCAGGGCCTGGGGATCGATCAGGTCGCGGAGCTCCTCCGCGCCCAGGAGCTCCCGGAGGAGGTCCCGGTCCAGGGCCAGGGCCTGGGCCCGGCGCTCGGCGATCGGGGCGTCGCCCTCGTACATGTACACCGCGATCCAGTCGAAGAGCAACGACTGGGCGAAGGGGGATGCACGGTCCGTGTCCACCGCGGCCACACGGATCCTGCGGGCCCGGATGTCGCCCAGGACCTCCGTGAGCGCCGGGAGGTCGAAGTGATCCTGGAGCGCCTCTCGGGTGGTCTCCAGCAGGAGTGGGAACGAGGGATACCGGGCGGCCACCGCCAGCAGGTCGGCCGCTCGCTGGCGCTGCTGCCACAGGGGCGTGCGCCGGTCCGGCCGGCGCCGGGGCAGGAGCAGGGCCCGGCCCGCGGCGTCGCGGAACAGCGACGCGAACAGGGCCGTGGAGGGCAGGTGGGCCACCACCCGCTCCTCCACCTCCTCGGGCGGGGGGAGGAGGTCCTCCAGGGGGATGCGCTCCTCGGCCTCCGGGAGGCGGAACACGATGCCGTCGTCGCTCCACAGGACCTCGACGTCCATGCTCATCCGCTCGGCCAGCCGGCCCTGGACGGCCATGGCCCACGGCGCGTGGACCCGGGCCCCGAACGGCGACAGCACGCACACCCGCCAGTCGCCTATCTCGTCCTTGAACCGCTCCACGACCACGGTCCGGTCATCGGGCACCGCGCCCGTGGCCTCCTCCTGTTCCCGGAGGTACCGGAGGACGTTGTCGGCGGCCAGGTGGTCCAGTCCGTGCTCGCCCTCCAGGTCCACCTGGCCGGCCCGGGTCTGGCGGACGAAGGCGCCCAGGGCTCGTCCCAGCTCCAGCGGGCGGCCGGGGCCGTCGCCGTGCCAGAACGGCATCTTCCCCGGCTCCCCCGGCGCGGGGGTGACCACCACGCGGTCGTGGGTGATGTCCTCGATCCGCCAGGTGGACGCGCCCAGGACGAAGGTCTCTCCGGGGCGGGACTCGTACACCATCTCCTCGTCCAGCTCGCCGACCCGGGCCCCGTCGGGGAGGAACACACCGAACAGGCCGCGGTCGGGGATGGTCCCGCCGCTGGTCACGGCGAGACGCTGGGCTCCGGCTCGCGGCGTGAGCGTGTCCGTCCGGCGGTCCCACACCAGGCGAGGCCGGAGCTCGGCGAACTCCTCGGACGGGTACCGGCCGGCCAGCATGTCCAGCACGGCGCGAAGCACGTCGTCGGTCAGGTCCGAGAACGGCGCGGCCTGCCGGACCAGCGCGGCCAGGTCCGGCACCCGCCACTCGTCCATGGCCACCATGGCCACGATCTGCTGGGCCAGGACGTCCAGCGGGTTGCGGGGGACGCGGGTCTCCTCGATAGCGCCCTCGTGCATCCGGCGGACCACCACCGCGGCCTCCAGGAGGTCGCCCCGGTACTTCGGGAAGATCGTTCCCCGGGACGGCTCGCCCACCTGGTGCCCGGCCCGGCCGATCCGCTGGAGGCCCCGGGCCACCGAGCCCGGCGACTCCACCTGGACCACCAGGTCCACCGCTCCCATGTCGATGCCCAGCTCCAGCGAGGACGTGGCCACGATCCCCCGCAGCTCGCCCTTCTTGAGCTGGTCCTCGATGAGCAGGCGCTGCTCCCGGGCCAGCGATCCATGGTGGGCCCGAACCAGCTCCTCGCCGGCCAACTCGTTCAGCCGGGCGGCCAGGCGCTCGGCCAGCCGCCGGGCGTTGCAGAACACGATGGTCGAGCGGTGCTCGCGGATCAGGTCCAGAACCCGAGGGTGCACCGCGGGCCAGATGCTGTTCCGGGTGGGGCCGGACCCGGCCGACGTGGTGTCCGGCTCCACGTCCGACAGCCTGCCCATGTCCTCCACCGGCACCACCACCCGGACCTCGAGGAGCTTGCGGATCCCGGCGTCCACGATCCCCACCGGGCGGGGGGTCCCGCCCGTCTCGCCGCCCAGGAACCGGGCGATCTCCTCCAGCGGCCGCTGAGTGGCCGACAGGCCGATCCGCTGGGCCGGCCGCTCGGTCAGCTCCTCCAGGCGCTCCAGCGACAGAGCCAGATGGGCGCCCCGCTTGTTCCCGGCCAGGGAGTGGATCTCGTCCACGATCACCGCCTCCACCGTCCGCAGCGCGTCCCGGGCCTGCGAGGTCAGCATCAGGTACAGGGACTCGGGGGTGGTGATAAGGATGTCCGGCGGGTGCGAGGCCAGCCTCCGGCGCTCGGCGGCCGGGGTGTCGCCGGTGCGCATGCCCACCGATGGCTCGGTGAAGGGGTCGCCGAGGCGCTCCGCGGCCAGGCGGATCCCGGTGAGCGGGGCCCGGAGGTTCTTCTCCACGTCGACGGCCAGGGCCCGGAGCGGCGAGATGTACAGCAGGCGCACACCGGGCCCGGCGGCCGGCGCGGTCCCCAGCCGGTCGATGCCCCACAGGAAGGCGGCCAGCGTCTTCCCCGACCCCGTGGGGGCCAGGATCAACGCGTGCCGCCCCGAGGCGATGGCCGGCCACCCCTTGGCCTGGGCCGGGGTCGGCTCGGCGAACGTGTTGTCGAACCAATCGCGGACGGGCCGGGTGAAGACGTCCGTGCTCACGCCGGTCACGATACCCCCGGCCCGGACAGGTCGAGGGCGACGGGCAGCGCCGACCCGCGCCATCCGGTCAGGTCGCCCCCGTAGGAGGATGCGTACTTCTCGTAGACGAGGTCCCGGGCCCGGCTATCCTCGGCGGCCTCGGCGACGACGCGGCCTCGGGCCCGGTACGTCCGGTCGCCTACCTGCACCCTGACCTCGGAGTGCGCCTGGATGTTGCGCACCCAGTCCGACCGGCGGCCGCCGCCCGACAGCAGGTACAGCGTCTCCCCGTCGGCGGCGAACCAGATCTCGATCGTGTGCGGAGTGCCGGAGACCCGCCCCCTGGTGGTCAGGTAGCAGAAGGCCTCATCGGCGAGCGTGGTCAGCCACCCAACTGGACGGCGAAGTACGGGATCGAACGCGACGCCTGCCCGTCGTCGACGTCCGCCTCCACCGAGTAGTGGCCCGGGCCCGGCACGGGGAGGGGCATGGTCAGGGCCACCTGGAAGATCTGGGACATCCCGTCGGGGAGGCCCGGGGGGCGCCCCAGCTCGAACTCCCCCTGGCCACCGAACAGCTCGGTGCCGTCGGCGTTCAGGCCGCGGATCCGGAACGTGTGCCGGCGGTTCGTCTCGCCCCACGGCACCCGGACGCCGAGGGCGATGCCCACCGGGATCGTCTGCGGGTAGGTCTCGAACTGGAGCCGCTCCCAGCCGCCGCCCAGGACGTACAGCTTGCCGTTCTGGACCTGGGCCCCATCGGCGAGCAGGAGGTAGTCGATGCTCAGGCGGTGGAGGTCCTGGAGGTCGGCCACCCGGCCAGGATAGCCTCGATCCCGGCCCGGGAAGATCCCTGGTCATCGGCCTCGTTTGACCAGCAGGCTTCCTGCCCCTAGCCTTGCTCCCGACCGACCGAGGAGGGAACACCCATGGACGTCATGAAGGAGATCGATCGGAGGATCGAGGAGCGGCACCTGCTGACCCACGAGTTCTACACCCGGTGGACCGAAGGCACCCTGCCCATCGAGGCCATGCGCGAGTACGCCAAGCAGTACTACGCCTTCGAGTCCAGCTTCCCCCGGTACCTCTCGGCCCTGCACTCCCGGACCGAGGACCCCTCGGCCCGGCAGAGCCTCCTGGAGAACCTGTGGGACGAGGAGCACGGGCCGGAGAACCACGCCGAGCTGTGGCTCCGGTTCGCCGAGGGCATCGGCGCGGACAGGGACGAGGTCCGGGGGGCGGAGCCGAACCCCAAGACCCGGACCCTGCTGGACACCTACGCCGCTGCATCGACCCAGCGACCGGTGGCCGCGGGCGTGGCCGCCGTGTACGCCTACGAGGCCCAGGTCCCCAAGGTGGCCAAAGCCAAGATCCACGGCCTGGCCGAGCACTACGGGATCACGGACCGGCGGACCACGCGCTTCTTCGAGGTCCACTCCGTGCTCGACGAGGAGCACAGCGCGGCCGAGGCCCGGATCATCACCGGGCAAGCCGGGGACGGGGAAGCCGTGGACGTCGCCCAGCAGGCCCTCGATGCCTGGTGGGGGCTCCTGGACGCGGTGACCCCCGCTTAAGCCATCCGCCGGTCGGCCATCGAGGCCACATCAGGCTCGGGTCGGCCGGAAAGGGGACTTGACCGCGGAGCGCGGGCCTGCGGCAATGGGGCGACCATGCCTTCCCCGAACCCGCCTCCCACGAGGTCGGGGCGACCCTGGCTCGTGGCCACCCTGGCCGTCTTCCTGGCCCTGGGATGGGCGGGGGGGATCCTCCTGGGTGGGGCAGACCGGTTCGCTCCCCACTGGTTCTACGGCCCGATCCTGCTGGGGGCCTCGGCCTTCGGGTTCCGAGGGGCCGCGGCCGTGGCCGCGGCCGCGGGGATCCTGGCCGGTCCCCTCCTCCCGGCGGACGTGGCCGCCGGGAGCGCACAGCCCGTCACCGACTGGGTCAGCAGACTGGCCTGGTTCCTGGCCGTGGGACAGGCCATGGCCCTGGTCATGGGCCGCCGCCTGCACGCGGAGCGGCAGCTCCACCAGAGCCGGAAGACCGTCACTGCGCTCACGGAGCGTCTGTGGCAACAGCATGCCGAGGATGGGGTCCGGACCCGCCTGGAGGCTCGCGTCCGCCGGGCCCTCCGGGGGGACCGCCTGCGGATCGTGTTCCAGCCCATCGTGGACCTCCGGGACGGCCGGGTCCGGGGGGTGGAGGCTCTATCACGCTTCGACCTGGAGCCCCGCCGGGATCCCAACCTGTGGTTCGAGGAGGCCGGGCGGGTTGGCCTGGGGGTGGAGCTGGAGATCCTGGCCCTTCGGACCGCCCTGCGGAAGGCAGACCTGCCCGGCGGGTTGTTCCTGTCGGTGAACCTGTCGCCGGCCGGGATGTGCTCACCGGCGTTCATGGACGTCCTGGCGGAGGCCGAGCCCAGGGCCCTGGTCGTGGAGACCACCGAGCACCAGGCGGTGGACGACTACGCCACCATGGCCGCCCCCCTGGAGGCTCTCCGGGCGTCGGGGGGACGCCTGGCCGTGGACGACGCGGGAGCCGGCTTCGCCAGCCTGCGTCACATCCTGGAGCTGGGCCCCGAGCTCATCAAGCTCGATCGG
>DASWKD010000091.1:0-1757 GCA_036396815.1 Actinomycetota bacterium
ATCAGGCCCAGGTTCCCCTCCTGGACCAGGTCCAGCATGGGGAGCCCGTTGCCCTGGTACTTCTTGGCGATGGATACCACCAGCCGGAGGTTGGACAGGATGAACCGCTGACGGGCCTCATGGCCGTCGCGGGCCTCGGCCTTCAGCCGCGTGCGGACCGCGTCCGAGCGGATCCGGCCGGAGGCCAGGCGCTCCTCGGCCTCCTTGCCCTGCTCCACGGCCCGGGCCAGCTCCGCCTCCTGCTCCTTGGTGAGCAGGGCGGCGGACCCGGCCTGGTCCAGATACCGGCCCACCTCGTCCTGGGCGTCCTTGGTTCGCATGATGTCTGCCATAGCATCCTTCCAACACCCGGTGGGCTCGAATCATTCCCGCCGCCGCGCACTAGTCCGAGTTCGCTATTGCCTCCCTCACGCTCCCGGGGTACACAGGGGGGGTGAAGCTAGGTTTCCTGACGGCCGGGATGGCGGTGGCCCTCACCATGGTGGCCGGCCCTGCCGCGGCGGACATCTCCGGGGACTGCACGGCCGCGGACAACTTCGGCGTGATCGACGGCATCCGGTACACGCCGGACAACGACACGCCCGACAACCCCATCATCCTTCCGGACCGCGCGGGGGTCGTCGTCCCCTACCAGGGCAAGGTCACGGCCAAGATCGAGAACCACAGCGGCCGGATCACCATGCCGATCGGCCCGGCTCCCATCACCCTGGGCCGGCCCTGGTCGCATCCCAACACCGGCGGGGACCTGGACGCGGCAGGGAGCTACCCGCTGGACGACCTGTACGACAAGGTCCCGGTGGACATCGTGGGCCTGTACCGGGTGGAAGGAACGCATTCGGGCAAGGGCGGGTCGTGCTCCGGGTTCGCCCTGGTCCTGTTCGAGGGCGGCCTCTTCTCCTCGCCGGTGGGCATGGCCGGGGCGGGCCTGATCCTGGTCATGGTCCTGATCCTGCTGGTGGCCCTGTTCGGACACCCGCTGGCCGGCGGTCTCTCCGGCTTCTTCTTCGGGCTGGGCCTGGCCCTGGTGTTCCAGCAGATGGGCCTCAGCCTGCTGGACAACTTCGCCGTGTTCGGCCTGCCCCTGGCCCTGATGGTCTTCGGGTGGTGGCTGGGCTCGGCCCACCCGTTCGGGTCCCTCGACGTGGCCGACGGCGAAGGCGCGGACCGCGCCCCGCTGGGCCCGTGGGCCAGGTACCGGCTGTGGCTGGGCTTCGGGGGGAACGCGGGCCGCCTCGGTGCCTTGGGGGACGGGATGCGGTTCGGGGGCACGCCGTGGTTGATGCTGTTCGGGCTGGCCGGGGCCCTCCTGTTCGGCGGGCTCCGTCACCTGGAGTACGGCGTAGGGGATGCCTTCAGGCTGGCTCTCACCGATCCGGTGGTGTGGACCCTGGCCGTGGTGTTCGGTGTGATCTACCCGCTGCTCCGGGCCCGCGCCGTCGGGCGCTGGCAGGCGGCCGCCGCGTAGCCCCGTTTCCCCGAGAATCTACTCCTTCGGCGCACATGGCGACCTCTACGTGCTGGGCCGGGCCGCCGCCGAGCTCGGTGACCTGGACACCGCGCAGGCCCAGTTCCTGCGGACCCTGGGGATCGCCGTCCAGTTGCGGGACCCCACGGGGATCGCCCTGAGCCTGGACGAGCTGGCCGACACCGAGTTCGCCCGCGGCAGGCCGGTCCGCGGCCTCCGCCTGGCCGCCGCGGCCACCACGATCAAGGAATCGGCCGGGGGGGAGGTTCCCCGCGAGCTGCTCACGCTCCTT
>DASWKD010000092.1:0-1502 GCA_036396815.1 Actinomycetota bacterium
CGCGGTGGAGATGTTCACGGTCCCCGAGCCGTCCCCCCCGGTGCCGGCGGTGTCGATCACGTCCGGGCGGGTCGGTCGGACGGGCAGGGCGTGGGCCCGCATGGCCTCGGCGCAGCCCGCGATCTCCTCGGCCGTCTCGCCCTTGAACCGCAGGGCCACCAGGAACCCGGCGATCTGGGCGGGGGTGGCCTCCCCCCGCATGATCTCGTCCATCACCGCCCGGGACTCCTGGCGGGTCAGGTCCTTCCCGTGCAGCAGCGCGGTCAGCGCATCGGCGATCATGACGCCTCCCTTCTCTCGGCTCCCTCGTCGTGGAGGAAGGTGCGGACCATCTGCGGACCGAGCGGCGTGAGCACCGACTCGGGATGGAACTGGATGCCGTGCACCGGGAGGTCCCGATGCCGGACGCCCATGACCTCGCCGTCCGGCGCGGTGGCGCAGACCTCGAGGTCCAGGGGCACGGTGGTGGCGGCCAGCGAGTGGTACCGGCCGCCCTCGAGCTCCGCCGGGAGGCCCTCGAACAGGCCCCGGCCGTCGTGGCGGATCGCGGTGGCCCGGCCGTGGGTCAGGCTCCGGGCCGGCCCGACCGTCCCCCCGAACGCCTCCACGATGGCCTGATGGCCCAGGCATACCCCCAGGGTGGGGATGCGGGGGGCCAGGCGGTGGATCACCCGGGAGGTGATGCCGGCCTCCGACGGCCGTCCCGGGCCCGGCGAGATCACCAGGTGGCTGGGAGCCATGGCCTCGGCCTCGGCCACCGAGATGGCGTCGTTGCGGACCACCCGGACCTCCGTCCCTGCGGCCTGGAGGAGGTGGGCCAGGTTGTAGGTGAAGCTGTCGTAGTTGTCGATGAGGAGGATCACGGCGCGTCCTCCTCGGCCTCGGCCAGCGCCGCTTCCAGGGCGGCCAGCTTGTGGAGGCACTCCAGGCGCTCCATCTCGGCGTCGGAGGCGGCCACGATCCCGGCGCCGGCCTGGAGGTGGGCCACGCCGTCCCGGAGGACGATGGTCCGGATGGCGATGCACGTGTCCAGGGTCCCGTCGGGGAGCGCGTAGCCCACCGCGCCGCCGTACACCCCGCGGCGGTGGCGCTCCAGCGCGGAGATGATCTGCATGGCTCGGACCTTGGGAGCGCCGGTCACCGTGCCCGCGGGGAAGCAGGCCCGGAGGGCATCGAACGGTCCCACCCCGGCCTGCAGGCGCCCGGCGACCTCGGACACCAGGTGGGTGACGTGCGAGTACCGCTCGGGCTCCATGAATCGCTCGACCTGCACGGTTCCCGGGACGCACACCCGGGACAGGTCGTTGCGGCCCAGGTCCACCAGCATCACGTGCTCGGCCCGGTCCTTGTCCGAGCGCAGGAGCCGCTGGGCGTCGCCCTGGCCCCGGGGCGTGGTCCCGGCGATCGGGTTCACGCTGGCCCGGCCGTCCTCCACCTTGACCAGGGTCTCCGGCGAGGACCCCACCAGCGCCAGGTCCTCGAGCTCCAGGAGGAACAGGTAG
>DASWKD010000093.1:0-4757 GCA_036396815.1 Actinomycetota bacterium
GTGGCGGAGCGAGCGCCGGGCGAGACCGGGGTGCTGGGCGACGCAGTGAACGTGGCCGCCCGGCTCCAGGAGGAGGCTCGCCCCGACGAGGTGCTGATCTCGGAGACGGTGTGGCGCCGGGTCCGGCACCGGTTCGGCGCCGAGCCCGTGGGCCTGCTCCAGGTGAAGGGCCGGGAGGGACCGGTGGAGGCCTACGCGGTGACCGGCCCGGAGGCGGGCCCGCCGCGGCGGCACGCCCCGTTCGTGGGCCGGCGGGACGAGCGGGCCCTCCTCGAGCTCCTGTGGTCCAGCGCGGAGAAGCGCAACACCCATGTGGTCACGCTGGTCGGAGAGCCCGGCGTGGGGAAGTCCCGGCTCCTGGCCGAGCTTCCCCGGCGCGAGGAGGCTTTCGACGTCCGGGTGACCTGCGACGGCGAGCGCCCGTTCGGGCCGTTCGCGGACCTCATCGCGGCCATGCTGGGCGGGATGCCGGCTTCGGTGGAGGAGCTGGAGGCCGGGGCGGTCCAGCTGGGGGTGGCGGCCGGTGCGGCGGGACCCCTGGGCGCCCTGCTGGGACTGGCCGAGGCCGCCGACGGCTCCGAGGCCGGCTCCGAGCAGCGCCGCCAGCGCCTGTTCCAGGCCGTGGCCCGGTTCCTGGAGGAGGCCTCCGGCCGGCGGCCCGTCCTGGCCGTGATGGACGACGTCCACTGGGCCGACGGCTCCACGGCCGACCTGCTGGACTTCCTGCTGTCCCGGCTGTCCGGCGTGGCCGTGATGATGATCCTGGCCAGCCGTCCCGGAGGCACCCGCCAGGAGCCGGCCGCCCTGCGGGCCAGCCACACGGTGATCCGCCTCGAGGCCCTGTCGGCGGAAGAGAGCCTGGACCTGGTCAGGGGCTACCTGGAGGTCGAGCACCTTCCCCCGGACCTCCGCGAGGTGATCGCCTCGCGGACCGAGGGCAACCCCTTCTACATCGAGGAGCTGCTCCAGACGCTCCAGGAGCTGGGCTCGCTCACGGTGACCGAGGGAAAGGCCGCCCTCCAGGGGGCGGTGGTCGATGTCCCCGACACCGTGCAGGGCACCATCCTGTCCCGGATCGACCGTCTGGGCGCCGAGGAGCGCACGGTACTCCAGCCGGCGGCAGTGATCGGCCGCTCGTTCACCGCCGACCTGCTGGCCCGGGTGGCCGGCGTGGGCGACCCTGCTCCGGCTCTGGCCGCCCTGGCCCGGTCCCAGCTCCTGGTCTCCGAGGGGAGCGGGCGGTGGCGGTTCAAGCACGCCCTGATCCAGGAGGTGGTCTACCAGACCCTCCTGCACCGCCAGCGCCGGGACCTGCACCGAGCCGCGGCCGAGGCCCTGGAGGCCTCCGCCGGAGACGACCCCGACCTCCTGGGCGTGCTGGCCGAGCACTTCTCCCGGGCCGAGGCCCCCGAGGAGGCCCGCCGGTACGCGGTGCGGGCCGGGGACCTGGCCGCGGAACGGCTGGGGTTCACCGAGGCGGCCCGCCGGTACCAGGCCGCCCTGCGTCTGTGGGGCGAGGGCGACCGCGAGGGCCGCCTGTCCCTGCTGGTGGCCCTGGGGCGGGCTGCCCTGCTGGGCGGCGACCCGGCCGCGGCTCGCACGGCGCTGGTGGAGGCCGAGGCGGGATGGCGGGACATGGGCAACCTGGACCGGGCCGGCGCCGCCCTGGCCATCCTGGGCCGCGTGCACTACGTGAGCGGGGAGACCGCCCGGGCCCGGGAGGTCCTGCACTCGGCCATATCCGTGCTCGAGCCGTTCGGCCCCTCGTCCGACCTGGTGCGGGCGTTCATGGTCCTGGCGTCCATCGAGATGGTCTCGGGGAACATCGACCGGGCCACCGAGGAGGCCGGCCGCGGCCTGGAGCTGGCCGAGGCCCTCGGCCTGGATGCGGCCCGGTCCCAGCTGCTGAACACCCTGGGCTCGTGCGCGGTGTTCGCCGGTGACCCGTCCGGGGTGGAGCGGCTGGAGGAGGCCATGGAGCTGGCCCACCGGTCGGAGGACGCCGAGGCCCTGGGCCGGGTGTACGTGAACCTGCCGTACGCGCTGTCGGAGCTGTACCGGAACCGGGAGGGCATCGAGATGTGCATCCGGGGCCGCGAGGAGCTCCGCCGGCTGGGGACCCCGACCTTCGAGTGGTTCGTGGCCGGGAACCAGGCCACCATGCTGGTGGAGCTGGGCGAGTACGGGGCCGCCGAGTCGCTGTGCCGGGAGATGCTGTCCGAGCACCGCCGATCGCTGGACGTGCCGGGGATCGTCAACGCGTTCGGCCCGCTGATCACCCTGCGGCTCCGCACCGGGCGGCTGGACGAGGCCCGGACGGCCCTGGACGAGGCCATGCCCATGGCTCAGCGGGTGGGCGGGGCCGAGTTCCTGTCCTGGATGCTGACGCTCGAGGGCGAGCTGGAGATGGCTCGAGGCAACCGGGCCGCGGCCGGCCAGGCCCTCGAGCAGGCCCTGGACATCGTGGTGCCCACGCCCTCGGTCGGACACCTCCTCCACGTGCTGGTCCCCTCGGCGATGGCCGGCGCCTCGCGGACGGGGGAGGTCCTGGAACGGTGCCGCGCGGCATCCCGGCACCCCGCGCACGAGTGCCGCATCCTGGAGGCGGAGGGGTGGCTCTCGGGGGACCCGGAAGCGTTCGCCCGGGCGGCGGAGGTCTACGCCTCGCTGGAGCTGCCGTTCCAGGAGGCTCGGAGCTGGCTGGGCGCGGGGCGGGAGGACCGGGCCGAGCCCCTGATCCAGCGGTTCGGGCTGGCTGCGTCGGCCCTCCGGTCGTCGGCGGGGGCCACCTCGCGCTGAGTCAGTAGGCCTGGGCCCAGGTGGCCGTCTCGGTGGCCGGGCGGCCGCACACCACGCACCCGCCCTGGGCCTCCCCGGGGTCCAGTGGGAGGTAGCGGATCGTGGCCTTGGTGTCGTCCTTGACCGTGGCCTCGCACGAGGGGTCCCCGCACCAGGGGCCGGTCACGAAGCCGCCCGGGTCGGCCAGGCGAGCCTTGACCTCGTCGTAGGTGGACGCGGTGGACGTGTGCTCCTCGGCGAAGCGGACGGCGTCCCGGAACAGGGCCTCTTGGACCTCGGTCAGGGCTTCCAGGACCCGGGCCGGAACCTGGTCCAGGCTCACCTGGACCTTGTCGGTCCCGTCGCGGCGGACCACGGTGGCCACCCCGGCGGCCAGGTCCCGGGCCCCCAGCTCGATCCGGACCGGGACGCCCTTCAGCTCCCACTCCGCGAACTTGAACCCCGGCCGCTGCTCGGTGCGGTCGTCCAGCCTGGTCCGGACGCCGGCCTCCCGGACGCCGGCCTCCAGCTTGGCGGCGGTCTCCAGGACCTCCGTGCCGCCGTCCTTGCCCGGGATGGGGACGATCACGGTCTGGATGGGGGCCACCAGCGGCGGGAGGCGGAGGCCCCGGTCGTCGCCGTGGGTCATGATCAGGCCCCCCACAAGCCGCGTGCTCACCCCCCACGACGTGGCCTCGGCCAGGTGCTGCTCCCCATCGCGGCCCAGGAAGCTCACCCCGTACGCCCGGGCGAAGTTCTGGCCCAGGTAGTGCGAGGTCCCGGCCTGGAGCGCCTTGCCGTCGCGCATCAGGGCCTCGATGGTCAGGGTCTCCACGGCGCCGGCGAACCGCTCGGCGGCCGATTTCCGGCCGGTGCGGACCGGCATGGCCATGACCCGCTCGGCCACGTCCCGGTACACGTCCAGCAGGATCATCCGGGCCTCGGCCTCGGCCTCCTCCCGGGTCTCGTGGGCGGTGTGGCCCTCCTGCCACAGGAACTCCGTGGTCCGCAGGAAAAGCCGGGGCCGCATCTCCCACCGGATCACGTTGGCCCACTGGTTGTACAGGAAGGGGAGGTCGCGGTAGCTCTGGATCCACCGGGAGTACGCGTCCCAGATGATGGTCTCCGAGGTGGGACGGACCACCAGGGGCTCGGCCAGGTCCTCCCCGCCGGCGTGGGTGACCACCGCCACCTCTGGGGCGAACCCCTCCACGTGCTCCGCCTCTCGCTCCAGCAGGGAGCTGGGGATCAGCATGGGGAAGTACATGTTCTGGTGGCCGGTGGCCTTGATCCGCTCGTCGAGGGCGTCGCGGATCGCTTCCCAGATCGCGTAGCCGTACGGCTTGATGACCATGGTCCCCCGGGCCAGGGAGTTCTCGGCCAGGTCGGCCTGCTTGACCACCTCCTGGTACCAGGCGGGGAAGTCCTCGGTCTGCGTCGGGAGCGCCACGCGTGCAGGATACGGGACTTGCCACGACCCGACCCAGGCCGTACCGTGCGCCCATGGCTCCGCTCACCCCCTCGGCCGACGTCCGTGATTTCGCCCGCCTCCGCACGGACGTGGAGGCCGTGGTCCAGCGGGTGGGCCGCAACACCTGGGACTGCGTCCTGATCGATGTTCATGGGAACTGGACCCGGGCGGTGTTCCCCTCCAAGGAGGTGGCCCTGAAGGTCTGTGAGGACCTGGGCGTCCGGACCACCGAGGGCTGGGACGCCCGCCTGCAGCAGCGCATGAACCGGCGGGACCACTGGGGGGACCCCGGCGGCCAGCGCAGGGCGGTGTGGCCGGAGGGCGCCAGGCCGCTCCGGGCTCCCGGCAGCAACCCCTCATAACGGGACGGAACGGACACGAACCCCTCACCCGGCCGGCGCGGGCTATACTGGGTGCTGACGGACGACCAACCGTGGGCGCGGGCCCACCTTTTTTTTGGGGGCGATGGACCTGGAGACGCTGGTGCGGCCGGTGGTCGAGGCCACCG
>DASWKD010000094.1:0-6927 GCA_036396815.1 Actinomycetota bacterium
CATGGACAACATCGGAGCGAACGCGAGGGCTAGGAACGGCAGAATCGCAGGCCAGCAGCCCCGGGAGTGGAGCGGACGACGGGATTCGAACCCGCGACCCCCACCTTGGCAAGGTGGTGCTCTACCAACTGAGCCACGTCCGCGCGGTTCCCAAGTCTACCAGCCGGGCCGGGGACCGCTCCAGGCCTCAGCCCGTGGACCCGAACCCACTCTCCCCCCTGGCCGTGGGGGGCAACTCCTCCACCTCGGCCACCTCGGCGGCCGCGAACGGCACAAGCAGCAGCTGAGCGATCCGCTGGCCACGCTGGATCCGCACGGCCCGCTCGGGATCCAGGTTGACCACGGCGATGGTCACCTCGCCCCGGTAGCCGGCGTCGATCAGGCCGGGGGCGTTGGCCAGGGTCAGGCCCTCGCGGGAGGCAAGCCCGGACCTCGGCAGGACCAGGCCGGCGTGACCCTCGGGGATGGCCACGGCCAGCCCGGTGGGGACCAGGGCCCGCTCCCCCGGCTTGACCTCCAGGTCCACGTTCGCGGCCAGGTCCAGGCCGGCGTCCCCCTCCCGGGCGTAGGCAGGCACGGACGCCGTGGGATCAAGCTTCCGGACCTCCAGCCTCACCGGGCGAGCGTACCCACCGTTGGCACGACCCGCCAGAGCGACATATCCTGCGCCGAGTGTCCACCCCCACCTGCACCCGATGCGGCCGTCCCCTGCGCGACGGCCTGTGCCCTCGAGGCCATCCCCAGCGGGCGGCCCGGGGGCGGACGCGCCGCGAGCGGCGGTGGCCCCGCCGCCTGGTCCTGCCCGTCCTGATCCTGCTCCTGGTGGCCACCGCGATCTACGCCGCCCTGTGGTGGTACCCGGAGCGGGCAGCAGGCGAGCTGATCGAGCCGGCCTCGGCCTCGTTCCAGGGCGCGGCCACCGCGTACCGCGACGTGGTGGAGGCCTATCCCCAGGGCCTGGTCCCGGAGAACGTGGCCGCCCTGGCCTCCGAGGAGCTCCAGGCCGCGGCCCAGGCCCGGCCGGCCCTGTCCGGCGCGCAGTCGGAGCTGGAGGCGCTGGAACCGGTGGGGATCCCCGTCATCAAGGGCCGGGAGCCACTGGGGCTGGCCACCCGGACCCACGGCCGGATGATCGCGTTCACCATCGGCGCGCAGGAGCTGGTGGCGGACGTGGAGGCGGTCTCGCGGTTCGTCTCCGAGCTGGTTCCCCTCCTGCCCAGGGCCCGCGACCTCCGGCAGGCCATCGGGGAGCCATCCACGCCCGCCGAGGTGGACGCCGCGCTGGAGGCGGCCCGCCCGATCGCCGGCCAGCTTCTGGGAGACGTGGAGGCCCTGACCCCGCCGGCCGAGCTGGGCTCGGCGCACCAGGCCCTGCGGGCCATCGCCGGGCGCATGTCCGCCGACCTCAACGAGCTGGATCGGGTCTCCGGACGAGGGGCCGGGCCCATCCTCAACTCCCTGGTCCAGGAGATCGGCCGCCAGCTGGACACGTTCTCCGACACCATCCTGGGCGCTCCCGGGGAGGCCCTGGAAGCCGGGGTGGACGCCCGGACGCAGGAGCTGGACAAGCGACTGGACCGGATCTCCCGGGACCTGGAGGACCTCAGCGTCGTCCACGGCCTCCCGGTCACGCTCCCGGAATGATGAAGGGAGAGGCGCCTCACTGGCCGTGAGGCTGCCCCTCCCTTAGGGGCTCTTGCGCCTTGATGGCTTCAAGGCACCTTGCCCTTTTTCGTCTCTACGAGCAGCCGCTGGTAGAGCCGCAGGATCCGCACACGTAGCAGGACCCGGCGGGCTGCATCTTGGAGCCGCACGAGTAGCACAGCGGGGCGTCGGCCACCTTGAGCTCGGGACGCTCGGCCACCGGCCCGGACACCACCGGCAGCGGCGTGTCCACGACCTTCGGGGCATCCTCGGCCTGCTCCTCGTGCTGGCCGCCGTTCACGTCCTGCTTGCGCTCGGTGATCGACTTGATGCCCAGGCCGATCCGCTGGTCCTCCGGCAGGTACTCGATGGCCAGGCGCCGGAAGATGTAGTCCACCAGCGAGGTGGCGAACCGGATGTCCGGGTCCGTGGTGATGCCGCTGGGCTCGAACCGCGCGTTGATGTACTTCTGCACGTACGCCTCCAGGGGCACCCCGTACTGGAGGCCCAGGGAGACCGAGATGGCGAAGGCGTCCATGATCCCGGAGAGCGTGGACCCCTGCTTGGCCACCTTGAGGAAGATCTCGCCGATGCCGTCCTCGGGGTACTCGCCGGCGGTGATGTACCCGTCGGCGTCGCCCACGCTGAACGAGAAGGTCTTGGCCGGGCGGGTGGCCGGCAGGCGATGGCGCACCGGCGCTGCCGGGGCCTCCACCGAGGTCACCGCCTTGACCTTCTTCTCCGCGGAGAGCGGCTGGGCCACCTTGCAGTTGTTCCGGTAGATGGCCACGGCCTTGAGACCCAGGCGCCATCCCTCCACGAACAGCTGCTCCACGTCCTCGACCGAGACGTCCTCGGGCATGTTCACGGTCTTGGAGATGGCCCCGGAGATGAACGGCTGGACGGCGGCCATCATCTTCACGTGCCCCATGTAGTGGATGGCCCGGTCCCCCATGGAGGTGTCGAACACCGGGTAGTGGTCCTCCTTGAGGTGCGGGGCGCCGTCGATCGAGTTGTGCTCGGCGATGTAGTCCACGATGTCCTGGGCCATCTCCGGCGTGTAGCCCAGGCGCCCCAGGGCCCGGGGGATGGTCTGGTTCACGATCTGCATCGTGCCCCCGCCGACCAGCTTCTTGGTCTTGACCAGGGCCAGGTCGGGCTCGATGCCCGTGGTGTCGCAGTCCATCATCAGCCCGATGGTCCCCGTGGGGGCCAGCACGCTGGCCTGGGCGTTGCGATACCCGTGGGTCTCGCCCAGGCTGATGGCCCGGTCCCAGGCGCTCTTGGCCGAGGACTGCATGGCCTCGGGGACCAGCTCGGCGTCGATGGCGTCGGCCGCCGAGCGGTGCTTGCGCATCACCCGGAGCATGGCGTCCCGGTTGGGAGCGAAGCCGGCGAACGGCCCCATCTGCTCGGCGATCCGGGCGCTGGTGGCGTAGGCGTGGCCGGTCATCAGGGCGGTGATGGCTCCGGCCCAGGCCCGACCGCCGTCGGAGTCGTACGACAGGCCCCGGGCCATGAGCAGGGCCCCGAGGTTGGCGTAGCCGATCCCCAGCTGGCGGAAGGCCTTGGCGTTGCGCCCGATCTTCTCCGTGGGGTAGCTCGAGTTCCCGACGATGATCTCCTGGGCGGTGAACACGATCTCCACCGCGTGCTTGAACGCGGGGATGTCGAACGTGGCGTCCGCGTCGGTGAACGTCAGCAGGTTCAGGCTGGCGAGGTTGCACGCCGAGTTGTCGAGGTGCATGTATTCGGAACACGGATTGCTGGCGTTGATCCGGCCCGAGGCCGGCGAGGTGTGCCAGTCGTTGATGATCGTGTCGTACTGCATGCCGGGGTCCGCGCACTCCCACGCCGCCTGGGCGACCTGGCGCATCAGGTCCCGGGCCCGGATCGTCTCCAGGGGCTCCTCGGTCTTCACGGCCTTGAGCTTCCAGTCCCGGTCCTCCAGGTAGGCCTGCATGAACTCGTCGGTGACCCGCACCGAGTTGTTGGCGTTCTGGTACTGGACCGAGGCCGAGTCCTTGCCGTCCAGGTCCATGTCGAACCCGGCGTCGCGCAGGGCCCGGGCCTTGCGCTCCTCGGTGGCCTTGCACCAGATGAAGTCCTCGACGTCGGGGTGGTCCACGTTGAGGACCACCATCTTGGCCGCCCGACGGGTCTTGCCGCCGGACTTGATGGTCCCCGCCGAGGCGTCGGCCCCGCGCATGAACGACACCGGCCCGGAGGCCAGCCCGCCGCTGGACAGCCGCTCCTTGGACGAGCGGATCGGCGACAGGTTGATGCCCGACCCCGACCCGCCCTTGAAGATGGTCCCCTCCTCCACGTACCAGTTGAGGATGGAGGTCATCTCGTCGTCGATCGACAGGATGAAGCACGCGCTGCACTGGGGCTTCTCCTCCACGCCCACGTTGAACCACACCGGGGAGTTGAACGCGGCCTTCTGGTTGACCAGGAGGTGGGTCAGCTCGTCGGCGAACACGTCGGCGTCGCGCTCGGAGGCGAAGTACCCGTCCTTGATGCCCCAGCTCTTGATGGTGTGGACCACCCGGGAGATCATCTGGCGGACGGAATGCTCGCGCTGGGGGGTGCCGAGCGGCCCGCGGAAGTACTTCTGGGCCACGATGTTGGTGGCGTTCTGGGACCACGTCTTGGGGAACTCGACGTCGCGCTGCTCGAAGGCGTTGCCGCCCTCCTTGAAGTTGGGGATCACCGCATCGCGGGTCTCCCACTCCACCTCGTCGAACGGGTGGACGTCGTCCTTGGTGAAGTACCGCTTGAAGGACAGGCCGGGCCCGATCTGGGTCCCTCCCATGATGCTCCGCACGTCATGCTCCCGCGTCGCCACGCAGACTCCCCCTTTCCTCGCCCGCACCCCCGGGGACGTGGGGCCCACCCCGGAATGACAGCCCTGTGATTCTACGCCCGCCTCCGGGAAGGTGCAACCATCATAGGCCGAACATGTTGTGTTCGTCCACCTCGCAGACACAACATGTTGTGGCTCAGCGCTTCTTGGCGGTCTTTCGCTTGGGCTGGCGCTTCTGGAGGAGGAGGCCCAGCTCGCGCTCGAAGTCGGTCAGCTCCTGGAAGTCCTTGTACACCGAGGCGAACCGCAGGTAGGCCACCTGGTCCAGCCGCTTGAGGGCGGTCAGGGTCTCCAGCCCCACCTCCTGGCTGGTGACCTCGGGCCCCTTGCGGCGGAGGCGCTCCTCCACCCGGTCGGCCAGGCGCATCACCTGGTCCTCGGTGACGGGCCGGTTCTTGATGGCCTTCTCCACCCCGGCGATGACCTTGTCCCGGTCATAGGGCTCCTTGAGGCCGTCGCGCTTGATGACCACCACATGCAGGGCCTCGGGCCGCTCGAAGGTGGTGAACCGGTGCCCGCACGAGGGGCACTGCCGGCGGCGGCGGATCTCCGCGCCCTCCCGGGCCGGGCGCGAGTCCACCACCCGGGTCCCCTCCTTGCCGCATCGCTGGCAGCGCACGCCGCACCTCCTCGACACCACATCTTGGACCGCGAAGGACCCCGGCACAACATGTGGGTGTGGCATCATCGTCCCATGCCCACCGACTTGGAGCTGGTCCTGCGCCTGGGAGCCGCGGCCCTGCTGGGCGGGGCGGTGGGCCTGGAGCGGGAGATCTCCGACCAGCCGGCCGGGTTCCGGACCCACATCCTGGTGGCCCTGGGCTCCTGCCTGTTCGCCGTCATCTCCGCGTACGGCTTCGAGCCCTTCCTGGACGACGACCGGGTGTCGTTCGATCCCTCCCGGCTGTCGGCCCAGATCGTCAGCGGGATCGGGTTCCTGGGGGCCGGGGCCATCCTCCGGTACGGAGCCACGGTCCGGGGGCTGACCACGGCAGCCAGCCTGTGGGTGGTGGCCGCGGTGGGGCTGGCCGCGGCCCTGGGCGCCTACCTCCTGGCCTCGGTGACCACCGGGATCACGGTCGTCTCCCTGTGGGGCCTGAAGCACGTCCGCCGGGTCCTGGTCCGGGGCCTCAAGCCGGAGCACGAGGAGTTCACGCTGGAGGTGGCGTCCGACGGCCGGCTGGAGGACGTGGTGGGGGCCCTGGCCGGGGAGGACGTGTCGATCCGCCACGTCCGCATGGACGAGGAGGAGGGCGCCCAGGTCATCTCGCTGTTCCTACGGATGGGGCCGGGACTCAAGCCCGAGGACGTGGTGGGCCTGCTCAGCCGCCTGCCGAACGTCCGGACCGTGGACTGGACCCGCTAGGGAAGGACCAGGACCTGGCCGGGGGCCAGGTCCGAGGTGGGCAGGCCGTTGGCCCGGCGGAGGGCGTGGACCACGGGGCGGGGGTCCCGGCCGGGGCCGGCCAGGGAGGCGGCGATCCCCCACAGCGTGTCCCCGGCCCGGACCACCACCCGCTCCGGCGAGGCGGCGCCGGAGGACTGCCCGGCCCCGGCCCTGCCGGCGGCCAGGATGGTCAGCACGCCCACCGCCAGCACCAGGAGACGCCTGAACCGAACGTCCGTTCGAGTCATGAACCCAGTATCTCGAACGTCCGTTCGGGTGTCAAGGACTCGAACAGGTGTTTGCCTGGAGCCCTCCGGCGTGCTACCTTCGCCCCATGCCAGACGACATCACCGCCAGGCAGCAGCGGATCCTGGAGTTCATCCGGAGGACCGTCCAGGACCGGGGGTACCCACCCACGGTCCGGGAGATCGGCGAGGCCGTGGGCCTGACCTCGTCCTCCAGCGTGCACGCCCAGCTGGCCAACCTCCAGCGGAAGGGCCTGCTCCGGAAGGACGCGGCCAAGCCCCGGGCCATCGAGGTGGCCGGAGCCCGGCCCGCCCAGGCGGCCACCGTTCCCCTGGTGGGCCAGATCGCAGCCGGGGCCCCGGTGCTGGCCGAGGAGCACGTCGAGGAGTACCTGCCCATCCCCCAGGCCTTCGTGGGGCGGGGCGAGCACTTCGCGCTCACCGTGACCGGGGACTCCATGATCGACGCCGGGATCTTCGACGGCGACATCGTGGTGGTCCGCCGCCAGGACGTGGCCGAGGACGGGGCCATCGTGGCCGCCATGCTCCCCGGCCCGGCCGAGGAGGAGGCCACCGTGAAGCGCCTCCGCCGGCGGGAGGGCAAGCTGGTCCTGGTCCCCGAGAACCCCACCCTGGAGCCGTTCGAGATGCCCCGGGGCGGCCGGGTCCTGGGCGTGGTGGTCTCGGTCCTCCGCAGGCTCTAGCCTGGGAGCATGACCCCGGAGCCGCGCCTCCCCCGGAGGCGGTTCCTCTTGCTCGGCGCGGGCCTGGCCGTCACCGCGGCC
>DASWKD010000095.1:0-18436 GCA_036396815.1 Actinomycetota bacterium
CGGTCCAGGACCCGCTGGACCTTGCCCACCAGCTCGCGGACCAGGGCCTGGCGCCACGGCGTCCAGGCGTGGGAGCCGGTGGACGCGGCGTCGGCCGCGGTGAGCACGGCGAGCATGGCCAGGCGCTCGGGCGTCTCCACCCGGGCGGCCACATCCACCACCGGGTTCTCGTCGGTCAGGTCCCGGCGGGTGGCGGTGTCGGCCAGCAGGAGGTGCTCGCCGACCAGGAACCGGACGTGTCCGGCGGTGGGCTCGCCTACCCCCATCCGCTCCACGACGGCGCCGGCCACCTCCACGCCCACCGGGACGTGATCGCCCTGGCCCCGCTTGCCGATGTCGTGCAGGAGGGCGCCAAGGAGCACCGCGTCCCGGTCGTGCACCGCCCCGGCCGCCGCGGCGAGGACCGGGTCCTCGCTCCCCCGGTCCAGGATCGCCGCGGCAGCCTCCACGGTCCGCAGGAGGTGCACGTCCACCGTGAACCGGTGGTACGGGTCGCGCTGGGGGCGGCACCGGACCGCCGACCACTCGGGCAGGAGGGCGGTGAGCACGCCCGTGCGGTCCAGGGCCTCCAACGCAGCCGGCCGGGATGCGAGCAGGCCGAGGAACGCGTCACGCACGGCCGGCGTCCACGGGTCGGGAGGCGCCGCCGCCTCGGCCGCGTCGAGGAGCCAGGCCGGGATCGGGTCGAGGCCCGCGGCCGCGGTGAGGACCTCGACGATCCCCCGGGGTCCGGGCGACGGAGGGACATCCGGCGCCCCGCCCAGCCGGCGCTCGACCCGGTCCAGGACCGAGGCCGAGATGTGCTCCACCTGCCGGGCGTGCTCGAACAGGGACCGCATCAGCGCGTCGGGCGCGTCCAGGCCCGCCGTGGCCTCGTACCCGAACGCCCGGGCCATGCCCGGCTGGTCCTCCATCACCAGGCGGTCCCGACGCCGCCCGCTCTCCAGGTGCAGGGCGCTGCGCAGACGGACCAGGAACTCCTCGGCATCGGCCAGCGCCGCGGCCTCACCGGGCCGGAGGAGATCCGGCTCCGGCTCCAGCCCGGCCCCGGCCAGGGCCCAGCCCACGGCGTGCACGTCGCGCAGGGCGCCACGGCTCTCCTTGAGGTGAGGCTCCAGGAGGTGGGCGGCCGACCCGTGGGCCTCCCCGCGGGCCCGGGCGTCGGCCCGGAGGCGGTCCAGGAACCCCGCGGCGTCCGCCCGGAGCGTGGCGCGGACCTCGGCGTCCATCCGCGCGAACAGGTCCTCGTCGCCCCACACCAGGCGGGCATCGAGGAGCGCGGTGGCCGCCTCCAGGTGCTCCCGGGCGGCGAACACCGACTCGCGGACGGTGCGCACGGCATGTCCCACCGTGAACCCGGCGTCCCAGAACGGATAAAACACCGCCTCGGCCGAAGTCTTGATCCCGCGCCGCCGGGCGTGCAGGACCATGAGGTCGAGGTCGGATCCGGGACACAGCGCCGCTCGCCCGTAGCCGCCCAGGGCCACCAGGGCCACCTTCGGCCCCAGCCCGGCGGCCACCTCGCGCACGGCCTGGTCCACCAGGTCCGACCGGCGCCGCGCGGACCATCGGCCGTGGTGCCCGGGCGAGTACGCGCGCTCCAGGGACGTCAGCGCGGACCGGAGGCGCTCGACCGGGCCGGGAGCGTCGGCGAGGTCGGCCTCAGATCGCGTCGGGCCCCATCTCCCCGGTCCGGATCCGGTGCACCTGCTCCACCGGGACCACGAAGATCTTGCCGTCGCCGATCTTCCCGGTGCGCGCCGACTTCAGGATGGCGTCCACCACGCCCTGGACCTGGTCGTCGTCGGCCACCACCTCGACCTTGACCTTGGGCACGAAGTCCACCTGGTACTCGGCCCCCCGGTACACCTCGGTGTGGCCGCGCTGGCGACCGAAGCCCTGGGCCTCGGTCACGGTCAGGCCGGCGACCCCCACGCTGCGCAGGGCCTCCTTCACCTCGTCCAGCTTGTGCGGCTTGATGATGGCCACGACCAGCTTCATCGGGTCTCCTTCCCGGCCAGCGAAGGCGCCGGCGCCTGGGTCAGGTCCACGGTGGCGTCCTCCTCGGCCACGACCCCACCGCCTCGCTCCCCGAACGTATACCCCACCTCGGCGTGCTGGGAGAGATCGAGGCCGGTGATCTCCTCGTCCTCGGTGACCCGCACGCCGACCAGCACGTCCACGACCTTCAGGATCAGCAGCGTGGCCAGGAACGAGAAGGCCAGGGTCACGCCCACGCCCACGGCCTGCTTCCCGAGCTGGTCGATCCCGCCGGCGAACGCGTTGACGGCCGTGCTGGCCAGGACCCCGGTCAGCAAGGCTCCCACGATCCCGCCCACCAGATGGACCCCGACCACGTCCAGCGAGTCGTCGTACCGGAGGCGGGCCTTGAGGTCCACGGCCGCGAAGCACACCGCCCCGGCCACCAGGCCGATCAGCACCGCGGCCCACGGCTCCACGAACCCGGCGGCCGGGGTGATGGCCACCAGCCCGGCCACGGCCCCGGTGGCCGCCCCGATCGTGGTCGGCCGGCCGTGGCGGATCGTCTCGGGGATCAGCCACCCCAGGATGGCCGCCGCGGTGGCCACGTGGGTGGCGGTGAACGCCGTGGCAGCCAAGCCGTTGGCGCCCAGGGCCGACCCGGCGTTGAACCCGAACCACCCGAACCACAGGATGGCCGCCCCGGTGATGACCATCGGTACGTTGTGGGGGACGAAGGCCTCTCTGCCGAACCCCCGCCGGGGCCCCAGGTACAGGATCGCGGCCAGGGCCGCAGCCCCGGCGTTGATGTGGACCACCGTGCCCCCTGCGAAGTCCAGCGTCCCCAGGTCACCCAGCCACCCGCCGCCCCACACCCAGTGGGCCAGAGGCGCGTACACCAACAGCGACCACAGGCCGAGGAACAGCACGTAGCCCGAGAAGCGCATCCGCTCGGCCACCGCCCCGGTGATCAGCGCCGGGGTGATGATGGCGAACATCAGCTGGTACATGCTGAACGCGGCGTGAGGGACGGTGGTCGCGTACACCTCGGACGGCGCCCCGGCCACCCCGCGCAGACCCCAGAACGTGAGGCCGCCGATCACCCCGCCCCGGTCAGGCCCGAAGGCCAGCGTGTAGCCCACCAGGACCCAAAGCACGGACACCACGCCCAGGGCGATGAACGACTGCATGATCGTGCCCAGCACGTTCTTGGTCCGGACCAGGCCGCCGTAGAACAGGGCCAGGCCCGGGGTCATGAACATCACGAGCGCCGCCGAGGCCAGCACCCACGCGGTGTCGCCGGAATCGACCATCGCCTCCCCCTTCCGCTCTTGGGAGAGGTTGTACGCCGCCCAGGTTTCCGGCCCGTTACTCTGGTGTTACGAGGGCGTAAACCGTCTACGAGGCCTTCCGGGCGGCGGCCTTCTTCTTGGCGGCGGTCTTCTTGGCCGGCTTCTTGGCCGGGACCTCCTTCTTGGTGGCCTCCACGCTCTTCTTCAGGGCCTCCATCAGGTCCACGACCTTCTCGGGCTCCGCCGCCTCGATGACCTCGATCTCCTCGCCGGCCACCTTCTTCTCCACGATGCCCAGGAGCGCCTCGCGGTACTCGTCCGTGTACTGCTCGGGGTCCCAGCTCTCGGTGAGGTTGTCGATCAGGCTCCGGGCCATCTTCACCTCCTGGTCCCGAACCGTGACCTTCTTGTCCAGCTCCTCGAACTCCGCGGCCCGGATCTCATCCGGCCAGAACATCGTCTCCAGGACGAGCATGTCATCCCGAAGCCGGATGGCGGCGAGATGCTCCTTGTCCCGGAAGCTCACCTTGGCGATGCCCACCCGCCCGTCCTCGGCCAGGGCCTCGCGCATCAACTGGTATGCCTTCAGGCCGGTCTCCTCCGGCGCGAGGTAGTACGTCTTCTTGTAGTAGATGGGGTCGATCTCCTCGGCCTCCACGAACTGGGTCACGTCGATGGCCCGGCTGGACTCGATGGGCACGGAGTCCAGCTCCTCGTCCGTGAGGACCACGTACCGGTCCTTCTCGTACTCGTAGCCCTTCACGATGTGCTCGAAGGGAACCTCTTCCCCGCACGTCGCGCAGGTCCGCTTGTAGCGGATCCGGCCGTGGTCCTTGTCGTGCAGTTGGTTGAACCGGAGCGTCTTCTCCTCCGTGGCCGGGAACACCCGCACCGGGATGGACACCAGCCCGAAAGAGATGGCTCCTCTCCACATCGTCCTCATGGGATCGCCTCCTCGGGGGGCTCCGATTCTATCCCGCGCACATGGCTCGGGCCCGGGTGGATACATACCCCTCGTGCGCTCCGGGAAGCCCCGTGCAACACTCCTGCCCATGCTGGGACGGATCAGGCGATGGATCGACCGCCGGCCCCGGGTGGCCGTTGGGGCCTGGGCCGGCCGGTTCGGGGTCCTGGCCCTGTTCGCCAGCCTGATCCTGACCCTGACCGCCAGCTTCATCTACGTGTTCAACGTGGCCCTCCTGCCGGCCAGCCCCCTGGAGCTGACCTTCCGGGCCCAGCGACAGTGCACGGCCGCCTTCGACAAGGAGACGTCGCAGTGGAACTCCTGCGTCCTCCAGCAGCGGCGCCCGCTGACCGAGGGCCCGATCCGGTTCCTCCTCCCATCGGCCGCGGGGGCGGTGGCCGGGGCGGCCCTGGTGGTGCTGGCCGCCCGGTTCCGCCCGGCGGCGGTCATCCCCTCGTTGGTCCTGATCGGCCTCCTGGCCGCGGGGACCGCGTTCGCGGTCAGGGAGCAGGACCGGACCCGGGAGCGCCTCCGGGCCATCCCCATCACGGCCAGCCCCAGCCCCACCCCGTCTCCCGAGGGATAAGGCCGTGCCCCGCCGCGCGTTCACCATCCCCACCCCCCAGCCGCTCCCCGCCGAGCGCGACGGCGAGCACTGGTGGATAGAGATCGACGGCCGGCGCGTGCGCCTCTCGAACCTGGACAAGGTGTTCTGGCCGGAGGAGGGCTACACGAAGGGCGACCTCCTGGCCTACTACTACAACGTGGCTCCCCACCTGCTCCCGTACCTGGCCGACCGCCCACTGACCATGAAGCGGATGCCGAACGGGATCACCGGCGATTTCTTCTACGAGAAGCGGGCGCCGTCGCACACCCCGGAGTGGATGCCGCGGTGCCACGTGGAGGCCGAAGAGGGCGAGGCCGAGATCGACTACCTGATGGCCCCCGACACCGCGGGCCTCCTGTTCGTGGCCAACCTGGGATGCATCGAGTTCCACCCCCTGCACTCGCGGTGCGGCTCGATCCGCCGGCCCGACTACCTGTTCTTCGACCTGGACCCGTTCCCGCCGATCACCTTCGACGAGGTCCGAGCCGTGGCCCGCCACGTCCGGGCAGCGCTGGATGCGCTGGGGCTGCCCAGCTACCCGAAGACCTCGGGGGCCACGGGGATGCAGATCTACGTCCCGCTGGTCCCCGGCCCGGGGTACGAGGACGTCCGCCGGTTGGTAGGCGCGGTGGGCCAGGCCATCCTCAAGGCCGATCCCGACCGGGTGACGATGAAGTGGGACACGTCGAAGCGGGCCGGCAAGGTGTTCATCGACCACAACATGAACCGGCGGGGGGCGAACATCGCCGCCGTGTACTCGGTGCGCCCCGAGCCCGGGGGCACGGTGTCCACGCCCGTCACCTGGGACGAGGTGGAGGCCGGTGTGGAGCCCGGCCACTTCACGATGTCCACCATCCACGAGCGCCTGGCCGAGGTGGGGGACCTGTTCCGCCCGGTCCTCGAGGAGCCCGTGGACGTGTCCGAGGCCATGGCGGCGATGGGCATCGAGCCGGCCGGCGAGGCTCCGGACGAAGCCCCCAGCGAGGCGGCCGGCGAGAAGCTGGAGACCTACCGGCGGAAGCGCGACTTCCAGGCCACGCCGGAGCCACCCCCGGCCGTCCCGGAGCGGCCCGGCAGCGCCTTCGTGATCCAGAAGCACGACGCCACCCGCCTGCACTACGACCTGCGCCTGGAGCGCGACGGGGTGATGGCCTCATGGGCCGTGCCCAAGGGCTTGCCCCTGGTCCCCGGCGAGAAGCGCCTGGCCGTGCAGACCGAGGACCACCCCATCTCCTACAACGAGTTCCAGGGCTGGATCCCCGAGGGCCAGTACGGCGCGGGCGAGGTCCGCATCTTCGACCGCGGGACGTACGACGCCCTGGAGTGGGAGGACGGCAAGATCACCTTCCGCCTCCACGGGGAGCGGCACCGCGGCGAGTACCACCTGGTCCGGACCCGCCAGGGCTGGCTGGTGTTCCTGGCCACGGCCTCGGCCGCCCAGCAGCCCGACCCGCCGCCCCGGATGACGCCCATGCTGGCCGAGCCGTGGCCGGAAGCCTTCGACGACCCGGCGTGGCGGTTCGAGCCCAAGCTGGACGGGATCCGGACCCTGGCCTACCTGGCCACCGACGCCACCCGGCTGGTGTCGCGAACCGGCCGGGACCAGACCGCGCAGTACCCGGAGCTGGCCACGCTGTCGCGGTTCGTGAACGCGCTGTCCGCGGTGATCGACGGCGAGATCGTGGCCCAGGAGGGAGGGCGGCCCTCGTTCGAGCGCCTCCAGCAGCGCATGAACCTGTCCTCGGAGCGCGACATCGACAAGGCCCGCCGGGACATCCCGGTCACGCTGTACGCCTTCGACCTCCTGTGGCTGGACGGCCGCGACCTGACCGGAGCACCGCTCGAGGAGCGCCGCGCCGCGCTGGAGGAGATCGTCACCGAGACCGGGCCCCTGCGCCTGACCGCGGTGGTGGACGGCGCGGGCCTCGACCTGTTCCGGGCGGCCAAGGACAGCGGGTTCGAGGGCGTGCTGGCCAAGAAGCTGGGCACCCGGTACCAGCCCGGCCGGCGGTCGCACGACTGGCGGAAGATCAAGGCCGTCAACCAGCAGGACTGCGTGATCCTGGGATGGACGCCGGGCACGGGCTCGCGGTCCCGGACGTTCGGCGCGCTGCTGGTCGGCGCGTACCGCGACGGCGACCTGCTGTGGATCGGACAGGTGGGCACGGGGTTCACCGAGCCCGTCCTGGCCGGCCTCCTGTCGCGCCTGCGCGACCTGGAGGCCGACGAACCGGCCGCCGACGACCCGAAGCTGGCCGCGGTCAAGGGCGCCCGGTGGGTCCGCCCGGAGCTGGTGTGCGAGGTCGAGTACCTCCAGATCACGAAAGCGGGCAAGCTCCGGGCCCCCTCGTTCAAGGGACTGCGCCCGGACAAGGAGCCCCCTGACGCCGTGCTGGAGCCCCCGGCGGCGGGCTAGCCGAAGGGCTCGAAGCCGGCCCGGACCAGCAGGGCCCGGGTCTCGCGCTCGTCCATCCCCCGGGCCAGCAGCTCCTGGTACATCCTGGCCGGAGCCATGCTCCGCCCACACGCCGGGCAGAACGTGAAGTGGGGCTCCACCGGGGTCTCGCACCACGGGCACGCGGTGAGCTCGATCCGGCCGTCGCCCTCCAGGCCGGTGTCGGCCAGGGCGTCCACGTAGCCCTTGCCGTAGTCCCACAGGACGTAGTCCTCCTCGCGGGGCTCGAAGGCCGGCTCGTGCATCCGCGGCTCGCCGGTCTTCAGCATGTGCTGGAGGCTCTCGCGGAGGAGGTCCCAGCCGTAGTAGTGGTCGGAGCCGCACTCGGGGCAGGCGATCACCACGCCCTTCGTGCCCTGCGGCTCGAAGGCCGTGCGCATGCCGTCCAGGTCCTCGAGGTCGGCGCGGATATTCTCGCGCTCGTCGTCGTCGAGCGGCTCGAACTCCTCCTGCTCTTCGTCGCTCATCCTTCGTCCCTCGGCCGGGGTATCACGTGCCCAGGGTAGCCCAGGCGCGAGCTAGCACCCCGTCCCTGCGCAGGCCCCCGGCTTCCACACCATCATCAGGAGGATCGCCACCAGGAGCAGGGCCAGGAGCATCCCACCGGCCTGGGCCTTCCTGGCCAGGGCCGGGATCCGTGCCAGGTCCTCGGCCTGGGGCATGGTCCCCTCCTGGCCGCCGGACAGCCGGATCATCTCCTTGAGCCACCGGTCCTGGACGAATAGGGAGAAGGCCAGGGCGAACAGGTACAGCGCGATGGCCACCAAGAGCCACTCGTTGGCGAACAGGTCCCACTCGCCGACGAAGATCAGGACCACACCGATCGCACCCACCGCGAACGCGAACGGGTCCACCAACCGGTTCCCGATGACCTTGGAGACACGGAGCGCGAAGTTGCCGTGCATCGGCTCCTTGGCGCCCATCGCCCCCAGGATCCCGAACGCGAACGTGGGACCGAAGGCGATGATGGCCGCCAGGATGTGCAGGAACAGGAAGAAGGTGCGCCAACTCATCCGGATGCCTCCCCCGTGATCGTGGAGGTCAGTCTCCCCCGCAGCGGCACCCGGGTCAAAGCGGGCGTACCCGCTCAAGGCCCCCCGGTGGGAGCCGATACACGAAGCGATGGCATCTCGCGTGCGACCGTGGAGGCAGGCCGCCCGGCTGCGCCGGCTGCTGGCCGATGAGCGGGAGACGGTGCGCCGCCTCCGGGAGCTCAACGACGAGCGGAACGGGCTGGTGGCCTCGGCCTCGCACGAGCTCCGCACGCCGCTGACCGCGATCCTCGGGTTCGCCCGGACCCTGGAGCAGCCGGGCTTCGGGGACGACCCCGAGCTCCGCCACGAGCTTCTGTCCCGGATCATCCGCCAAGGGGACCGGCTCCTCCGCATCACCGAGGAGCTCCTCGACAGCGCTCACCGGGAGGAAGGCGGGCCCGCTCTGGACGCGGAGACCCTGGGCCGGATCGTGGGCTCGATCGGGAACCGGGCCGCCCCGGCGCCTACCCCTCGAGCAGGCTGACCCCGCGGAGGGCGGTCTCGGCTCGCTCCAGGCACCCGGCCACCCACGCGGCATCCTGGGGCCCATGCTCGTCCGTCCGGGGGTATAGGAACGTGTTCAGGTGCTCGTCGGAACCGACCTGCATCCCCACGGTGGCCACGTACTCCGCGATGGCGAACTCCCAGGTGAACAGGGCCGACCCGTCGTCGCGGACCTGGAGCCAGAAGGTCAGGAACGGGGTGTCTCGCCGGGCGAACTGACGGACGCTCCGGGCGGTCCGCTCCTCGGAGAAGCCCAGGTCCCTGAGGTCGTCCTCGAAGCTCACCGAGGCAGGATACCCGGCCCTTGCCACACGGGAAGGCGGGGGGTACCGTTGTCTCCCACCGTCAATCGGAGGATCCCATGCGCATACGTACGTTCGTCCTCGGCGCCATGGCCGCGTTCATGGCCGCCACCACCCTCCCGGCCACCGCCGGCCACAGCTGGAACGGCTATCACTGGGGCCGCACCGACAACCCCTTCACCTTGAAGCTCGGCGACAACGTCTCGGGGGACTGGGACGCCCACCTCGGCACCACGGCCGCCGACTGGTCCAGGTCCGGGGTGCTGGACGCCACGGTGGTCGCCGGCGGGACCAAGCCGAAGCCCTGCAAGGCCACCCAGGGGCGGGTGGAGGTGTGCAGCGCCACGTACGGGCGCAACGGATGGCTGGGACTGGCCCAGATCTGGCTGTCCGGCGGGCACATCGTCAAGGGCGTGGCCAAGATGAACGACACCTACTTCCGGACCTCCGCCTACAACGACCCGGCGGCCAAGCTCCACGTGATGTGCCAGGAGGTGGGGCATACCCTGGGCCTCGACCACCAGGGCAAGGGCGTCGCGTCGTGCATGAACGACCAGGATCGCCTGTTCGATCCGGCGGCCGCCCACCCGAACCAGCACGACTACGACGAGCTGGCTGACATCTACGCCCACACCGACTCGACGGACACGGTCTCCCTCGCGGCCTCGGGGAAGGGGAACGGCCGGACCAAGGTGACCGTGCGCGTACGGGGGCCCTTCGTGGTGGTCACGCTGGTCGTGCCGGTCCTCTAGCCGGCCGCCGCGCCGAAGGCGTCCCCGGCGGGCTCCGCGGGGAGCGGGCCCGAGCGGCCCCGGGCCACGGCGCCCCGGGCCTTGCCCACGTGGGTCCGGAGCTCGTCGTTGGCGTTCTGGAGCATGGTCGACGCCCGGGCCAGCTTGTTCTCGAGCGTCGTCTCCATGAGCCCCAGGATGCCCTCCATCTCCGCGAGGCTATCCTCCGCCGCCCCGGCGCTGCCGTACCGCGAGGCCAGAGCGAACAGGCCGAGGAGGATGGTCAGCGAGCGCGAGTACGGCACGATGATCACCGAGCGCGCGAAAGCGTCGGCGTGGGCCTTGCGGCACGCCTCGTAGGCGGCGTCGGGCACGCAGGCCACCGCGAACGGCGTGGTCAGCGAGGGATCGAGGTAGGCCGCCACCTCCGAGGCCCGCCGGGACACGGCCCGCTCGATGGCCCGTCCCAGGGCGTCCCGGGCGGCGGGGTCCTCTTCCCCGTCCAGGCTCTGGATCTCCCGGACCGCGGCCCACTTGGAGTCCACCGGCAACCGTCGCCCGTCGGGGAGCAGGAGGGCAAACTCGACCACCCGGCCGTTCACCTTGAAGTCGCGCTCCACCATCTGCGGCGGGAGAGCCTCCAGCTGGCGCTCCAGCACGTTCTCGCCGGCCCTGCCCCGCTGCCCGCCGCCGACCATCACCGACTCGATGCGGCGCATGACCTCCCAGGTGGCCTGCTCGCCGCGACGCTGCTCCTCGGCCCGGCCCCGGAGGGCTTCCAGGGCCTCCCGGGCCCGGCCCAGGTCCTGGCGCAGGCCTGCGTCCTCGTGGTCCTTGCGGTTCAGGGCGTCGGCCAGGCGCTCGATGCGCTGGGCCTGGGCCTCGAGCAGGGGCCGGTGATCGGGCGCGTCCGCGGACCCCCGCCCGCGCAGGGCGAGGCCGGTGAGGACCGCGGCCAGCCCGCCGGCAAGGACCGCGGCCAGCACCACGAGGGGGAGGGTGCCGTCCATGGCTCCACCCTACCGGCGGGGTCCGACACGAACAAGCGTTCGATTCAGCTTGCGGGCGTCCCCGGTCCCGGACCGGGGACCACGTGCACGATCCCCGCGGCCTCGGCGTTGTACTTGTCCCCGTAGGCGATGTCGCCCACCGCGTCGAACGGCACGGCGTACCGCGCTCCGGGGATAAGCGGCTTGTTCTGCCCGGGGCTGGAGTCGAACTTCCCGGGAGCGGTCACCGAGTGGAAGTTCTGGCTCACGTTCTCCCAGACCACCCACCCGCCGGTGCCCACCGTCACCTCGGGGCCGACGAAGCCGGCGTCGGTCACGTCGACGGTCATCGGCGTGAACCCGCGGTAGCTGATGCCCACGTTGATCCCGCGGGACATGAACACGATGGCGAACCGGCTGCCCGGGGCCACGTACCCCGTCTCTCCGCCCGGCCGGAGCACGTCGTACTCGGCCAATGTTACCGCGGCGGAGTTCCCAGCGTCGGCCATGTCCTCGTAGAAGTAGATGCCCAGGTCGGCCGGGTCACCGATGCCCTGCTCGCTGGTCACCGCGAGGTCGAACCGTCCCATCCACGTCTCGGGATCCACGCGGAAGGTGTACGAGATCAGGCCGTTCGTCTCGTGGGCCGCGTTCCACAGCCTCCGGCCCGCGCCGGGGAACCCGCCCTCGCCGTCGGTGAACCGGGTGAACATCAGGATGCTGCCGTTGACGCTCTGGAACTCCTGCTCGCCGGGGGTGGCCCCGACGGGCGACGGAGCGGCGGTGGCCACGGCCACCGCCAGTGCGCCCAGCCCGATCAGCCTCTTCATGGTGAAGCACCTCCTTGGGTGTGAGCTCTACGGGGTAGGTTCGCCGCCGCCGGCCGCCGACCCTTTGTGCAGGTGCACAACTACGGCAGCTCGGTGCCGATCCCCGTGAGGCGGCGGAGGGGCGAGGGGGGCGGATCGTAGGCCGTGGGCCGGCCCTCGAACAGCTCCCCGATCCGCTCGACCAGCTCGGCCGGCTCCCACCGGGCCCCCTTGTCGATCTCGGCCACGGCCGTCCACCCCTGGTACAGCTGGACGACGCCCCCGGTGGCGTTGAACACCTGCCCGGTGATGTGCGCCGCGGCATCCGAGCACAGGTACGCGACGAGCGGGGCCACGTTCTCCGGGTCGAGGGGGTCGAAGTCCCCCTCCACGGAGAGGTCGCCGAACGTGTTCTCGGTCATCCGGGTCCGGGCCCCCGGCGCCAGGGCGTTGACGGTCACGCCGTACCGGGCCACCTCCATGGACACGATCTGGGTGAACGCGGCGATGCCGGCCTTGGCCGCCCCGTAGTTCGACTGGCCGGCGATGCCCAGCAGGCCGCTGGTGCTCGAGGTGTTCACGATCCGCCCGCTGACCTCCTCTCCGGCCTTGGACCGCTGCCGCCAGTGGGCGCACGCGGCCTGGGTGCACAGGAACGTCCCTCGCAGGTGGACCTTGATCACCGCGTCCCAGTCATCGACCGGCATGGTGAACGACATCTTGTCCCGGAGGATGCCGGCGTTGTTGACCACACCGTCGATCCGCTCGTAGGCGTCCAGGGCCGTCTGGATCAGGCTGGCCGCGCCGTGGGGCTCGGAGATGTCGTCGAAGTGGCCGGTGGCCCGGCCGCCGGCGTCCTCGACCTCCCGGACCACCTCGGAGGCCACCCGGGTGTCGGTCCCGGTGCCGTCCCACTCCCCGCCCAGGTCGTTGACGACCACCGCCGCCCCCTCACGCGCCAGGAGCAGGGCGTGGCCCCGGCCGATGCCCCGGCCGGCGCCGGTCACGGCGATGACCTTGCCCTCCAGCGTGCCCATCAGGGGCACAGCCTAAGGGACCCGGGGGTCAGCCTCCCACCGGCACGGAGACCTCGGGCAGGACCACGTCCTCCATGGTCCTCGACCTCGCCCCGGCCCACGACCACCTCGAGGGTCCGGGGAGCCAGGCCGTCGGCGCTCACGGTGAGCGGGTGCGCAAAGACGGGAGCCGGCCCACGAAGGGACCGGCTCCCGTGGCTCCGAGAGAGGAGGAGCTACGCCCGGCGGTAGTCCACCACGTTCTTGAAGACCTCCCACGCCGTGTAGGTCAGGGCGTAGTCGGACACGCCGAACCGGTGGTCGTTCGTGTCGTCGGGCTGGTACTGAGGGTTGGGGAGCATGATCCCGGCGATGCGGACCCGCCCGTTCCCCAGAGCCGCCTGGCCCAGGTTGACGATGCTGCCGTTGGGGGAGGTGGCCGCCGTCACGCAGTCGGCCAGACCACAGGCCGCCTGCCACGCCGCCTTGTTCACCCCGTACTGCGTGATCCTGGGGTCGGGGTCGAAGCCGTAGTCGGGGCTGTACCCGAGCGGTGAGGGCTCCACCGCCTGCCGGCGGCCCGGCTGCTGCTCGGCGGTCCCGGGCTTCTTGACACCCCTGGCCAGCGGGTACTTGGCGGCGTCGTTGTAGGTGATGTTGCCCGCCGCGATCTGGAAGTTGTAGTTGCTGGCCTCCGTCTCACTGCCGGCGGTCACCGCCCGGACGTCGCCCGCGGGGACCAGGCCGATCTCGCCCGCGGCGCGGATCGCGCCGTCGGTGAGGACCAGGTTGCCGCCGCCCTGGGCGAAGCCCTTGAGCCGCTCGAAGTACTGGGTGACCTGACCGGAGGGGTGCCCCAGCCCATCGTTCGGGTCCTCCAGGAAGGCCCGGTCGCCCATGTCGTTGACCACGACCAGCGTGTCGAACTTGCTGAGCTTGGCCGGGTTCAGGACGTCGATGAGCTCCACGGCTTCAACCTCCGAGCCGGCAGGCACGTACTCGTTGAGCTCCTCGAAGAAGTCCATCGAGGAGGCGTCGATCTCCGCCTGGCCCGGCGAGCCCTCCGCAGTGGCGGTGTTGAAGTCAACCTTGACCCGCAACGGGTAGGTGTTGGCCGCACCCAGGAGCACCCGGTACCGCCCGGGCGTGGGGTCGTTGGCGGTGATGATCGCTCCGGCCTGCGCGTAGAGGAAGCTCTGGTTGAAGTCGGAGGCGATGGTCTGCCACTGGCCCTCGTTCAGGTGCTGGAGGTGCATCTGGAAGAAGTTGCCGTCCCCGATGCTTGTGGCGTTGGGCTTGGTGATCTGCACGGTCAGCCCGCCGTTCCAGATCCCCTCCGAGGGGCCCTTCACGTCGAACTCGTAGGCGAAGCCCGTGGCGTCCCACGCCCCAGCGCCGCACGACCCCTCCAGGCTCTGGGGCGCCGCGGACTGGCAGGGAACGATGGTGTCCAGGTCGTTCTGCGCGGGGAGGCCCGGGTTCGGGACCCGGGCGTCCTCGGACACCTGGAGCCGCTTCGGGTTGCGCACGTAGCCGATCGAGCCGGTGGGCTCGAAGGCGATGTCTCCTGCGGTCAGCAGGGCGGAGACCTGCGACATGATCAGGCCCTTGTTGCCGTCGATGTGGGTCTGCTCCAGCCCCGGCTCGTAGGCCGTGTTGGGGATGATGTGCGAGGCCCACATCTCGTTGTCGATGCCGATGGCGTCCAGGCCGATCGGGGA
The DNA here is from genome assembly GCA_036396815.1 of Actinomycetota bacterium. Classification (GTDB taxonomy): domain Bacteria; phylum Actinomycetota; class UBA4738; order UBA4738; family CALAEC01; genus DASWKD01. Next base: position 14,405 of record DASWKD010000095.1, read on the forward strand.
CTCGATCCAGTCGCCGATGCCGCCGGTGATCTGGTACCCGATCGTGTCGATCACGGTGCCCCACTCGTCGGCCACGCAGGCCGGGGTCCGGGGGCGGGTCCCGGAGCCGAACACCACGAAGCCCTGGTCGTTGACGCAGGTCTCGCCGGCGTCGTTCGTGCCGTTGGCGTTCTTGTCGGCGATATAGTTCGACCAGTTCATCCGGCGGGTCTGGTCCTCCCAGGTCCGGATGGCCGTCTCCACGGTCAGCTCGTTCCGCACGTAGTCCTTCTGCCCCGCGCCGAGCAGGGTGAAGGAGAAGGCGTAGGCCGTGCCCATGCCGTGGAGGTCGATGCCACCGGAGAACCGTCCCGCCTTGGTGGTGTCCTTGATGCCCTTCAGGACCTCACCGAACGCCTTGGTCTCCGGCTCCGAGCCCGGCGAGTACGGCTTGAAGGTGTAGCCCTTGGTGGGCCAGTCGCGGTTCACGTCCACGCCGTTCCCGTTGTACCGCTGGAAGAAGACGCCGGGCGTGTAGTTCACATTGCCGGCCCCATCCTCGACCTCCACAGGGGCCACCTGTCCCCGGCCCCAACCATCGGGGTTGGGCAGGACGAAGTAGATCACCGAGCCCTTCAGGGCCTGGCCCGCCGTGGGCACGGTGAAGGTGGACGGCGTCTCCACGATCTTCTTCGGGAACGGCCCCTCGCCGGCGCACACCGGCGACGGCAGGGCCGGGAGCGCCGGAGCACTGTACTTGGGCAGCTCGCATGCCGCCCAGGTCACCAGGTCCTCCATGGCCCGGACGCCGCCCTCCACGCCGGCTCGCTCGATCCCGTGGATCGACAGGCTGTACGCGAAGTGCTCCCGCTCGTCCTCGGGGACCGAGGACGTGGCGTCGGTCACCTTGAGCAGGTACAGGGGCCGGCGGTCACGGCCCAGGACCTTGGGCTTGCCGTCCTCGACCACGATGTTCCGGGGCAGGCCCGCCGACTGGTAGTTGGGGTTGTCGTACGCCTGGTCCAGCCGGATCACCTTGAGGAACTCGGGGAACCGCGACTGGAGGAACTTCGCGCCGTCGATCACCTCCTGGTACTGGAGGAACTGCTCGACGCACACGCGGCCCTTGGCCCACGGCGAGACCCCGGGCGGGGTGTCCTTGACGCCGTTGCCGTCCAGGTCGGGGGCCTGGGCGGCGATGCACCCGTGGGGGTCGGGGAACACCCGGCCGTACGCCTGATAGGTGGCCTCGTCGGTGGCCACCGGGTTGGGGACGGCCTGGGCGGTGCTCGAGGGGCCGGTGAGCGGCAGGACCGTGAGGGTCACCGCCGCCGCGACCAGCGCGGAACGGAAGCGCGAACGCATGGACGTACTCCTTCTGCTCGATGGGCGGCGGCCGGACCGGCCGCCTTCTCAGGGCTTTTCTTCGACGTCGGGCCCGGATTCCCCTGCCTGGGGCCGGACACGTCCCATTCGGGGCTTTCGTGCGGTTGAAGGGCTAGGCGTTGGGGTCCTGGAAGCCGATCGACGCGTGGGTGCCGTCGCAGAACGGCTTGTTGCCGGAGCCGCCGCACCGGCACAGGGCCTGGCGGTTCCTCGGCTCGTACGGGGTGCCGTCCTCGGACACCACGGGGATCCCGCCCCGGACCCACAGGCCGGCACTGCCCTCGATCCCCGGGTCCTGGACCACGGCGATGGACGGCTCGAAGTCGTCCTCCAGGGCGTGGGGCTTGCCGTCCTCGTCCCGTCGCCAGGCGATCAGCCGCCCGGACACGCATCGGCGGGCCTCGCGCTCGGTGAGGGCCGCGGCATCCGGGTCGTCCCGCTCCACCAGGGCCCAGGCCGAGCCCTTGGCGTCGCAGAACCGGGCGAACGCGCACAGGCGCTCGGCGTCGGTCAGGACCAGGTACGGCCCCTCCTGGGCCCCGGCCTGGCGGAGGTACGGTTCGCGGGAGGCGGTCTCGGTCCCGTCCCAGTCGATGCGCTCGTGGGTGTCGTCGCAGAACGGCTTGTTGGAGCTCTGTCCGCACCGGCACAGGCGGTAGCTCTCCGAGGACTCCAGGTCCCGGTCCTTCCGCCACTCCCAGGACTCTCCGTCATCGTTGGGGACGATGGTCCACCGGGCCAGCGGCACCCCGCCGTCCACCCGGTAGGGCCCGTTGCGGGTCACGGTGACCTTCATCCCGTCCTGCTCGTGCTCAGGCTCGTGCTCAGGCATGCTCACCAGAACCTCCCTGGGGCCCAGCCTATTCCCCGGAACGACGCTAGGGCAGGATCACCTCCGCGGAAGCATCTTGCCCGAACGCCTGGAGCTCGGCGGCGTAGACGCTGGCGTCGGCCGATGAGCCCTCGATGCACCCGGTGGTGGTCCGGGGGTCGGCATCCTGCTCGCCCTGGTACCGCGGGCCGCCCGTGCACTGGTTGTGCACCACCACCAGCCGGACGTGGGTGGCCGGGCCGTCGGGGATGTCGAAGTCCCGCAGCTGGAGCTGGGGGCTGAACGGCCGGTACGCGCCGCCGGGGAAGGCGTCGGCCGGGCTCGTGTAGCGCTTCTGGAACCCGGCGTCGGTGCCGCAGTCCGCCTGCGACGCGTCGCACGTCCAGATCTCGAACTGCCGCAGCGCCGAGTACCGGGAGGAGGTGGTGGCGCTGACCTGGACCCGGGTGACGTCCAGCGGCTGGTCGCCGGCCAGATCCACGGTCACGGTGGCCCCCCGGGCGTCGGGGGTCCGGTTCGTCACCGACCACTGGGTGGCCTCGGAGTCGTCGATCAGGTTGGTCAGCGAGGCGCCCTCTCCCGTGGCCCCTCCACCCCTGGTGACCGAGGCCCAGTTCGACGGCATCCGGACCAGGAGCGTGCCGTCGTTGTCGGGATGCTCCTCGGTGGCCTCGGGGACATCCACGGTGAACCGGGCGAATCCCTGCCCCGGCGCTACGGCCAGCATGCGGTAGGTGCCCGGAACGAACGGCGCGGTGTCGGGGGTGGTGGTCCCGTCGTTCGTGTCGGCCACGGCCACCGCCCGGGCCTGGTACGTGCCCACGTACAGGCTGGCGGTCACGGGCTCCCCGGTCTCGGCGTCCACCGGCCGGAACGTGAGCACGGACGCGTCGGGCTCGGTGGGCGCGTCGAAGGCCGGCTTGGCGTTGAGGTCGGCGCTCCCGTTGCTGGAGGCGCTCTCCCCCATGCCCCGCCGGGCGAACGCCGTCCACAGCTCCTCCTGGTTGGCCCCGCCGGAGCGCATCATGTCGGCGGCCAGGTAGGCGTCCCGGGCGTTGAGGTAGGAGATCGACGACGGGAGCAGCAGGAACGCGTCGAACACGATCTGGATCCACCGCCGGTTCCCGGGGCACTCGTCCACCGGGACCAGGCCGTCGGCGCAGTCTCGCTGGAGGTCGGCGTCCTCGTACGGGAAAGCCTGGTCGTACTTCTCCACCAGGAGCTGGCGCATCGTGAACCCGGTGGCGCCCCAGATCTCACCGTTGGCGTGCACGCTGGTGGCGGCGCTGGCGTCGTACTCCAGCTCCCCGTAGGTCAGCGAACTGTCGCTGATCGCGTAGTTGCGGATCCCGGTCTCCTGGTTCCCGGTCACGTACGGGCCCAGCGCGTAGGGGTTCTCCTCCCCGATCGGCGTGTAGCCGTACTCCAGGTTGATCTCCGAGCCCACCTGGTCGCTCCACGACTCGCCCATGGCCCCGCCCTGAGACCCGCTGATCCCCTGGCTGGGCCCGGCCACCATCCGGTTCGAGATGGCATGGGTGTACTCGTGGGCCACGACCTGCATGTCGTAATCGCCATCCACGCACGGGGCATAGGACCCGGCCGGGCTGGGCTGCCACACGTACATGTTGGTCGTGCCGGGCGACCCATCTCCCGGCGTGCCCTGGTTCGCGTTGTTCCGGGAGCCGGTCAGGGCCCCGGACTGGGCGTTGCCCACCTCCGGGTCGTTCTCCGCTCCGCCCTTCCCGAAGTTGTGCGTCTGGAGGTTCCAGGTGGCCTCGGTGAAGCCCAGGCGATACGCCCAGTCGTGCATCCGGTTGTGGGCCACGAACAGG
>DASWKD010000096.1:0-3746 GCA_036396815.1 Actinomycetota bacterium
CGTCCCGGGGTTCGACGATCGATGCGAGCTGTGGGCCGCCCGGATCCACGAGGCCGGAGAGACCACCATCGCCCACTGGATCAGCCGCCCCAGCGTCCTGGCCGGCGACGATGTGGTGTTCACCACGGGGACCCGGGGCCAGGACGTGTCGGACCTGTCCACGGTGGCCCACGACGGTGCCACGGGAGCCACCCTCTGGGAGACCCCCCTGCCGGGGGCTTCCCCGTGGGGCCCCATCCCCCAGGTCCTGTCCCCGGACCAGGGCACGCTGTACGTGGCCGGCAGCCTGGGCGGCCGGATCACCGTGGCGGCCCACGACACCTCGACCGGCGAGATCATGTGGCAGGCCACGGCGGGCACGGTGGGCGGAGCCACCCCCTCCTACCCGCGGGGCCTGGCCGTGGACGGGACCGGGGAGAACCTGTACGTCGGCGGGGTGACCTCCGGACGCGGCGGAAGGGATCTGGTGGTGATGGCCCTCGATCCCGCCACGGGCTCGGAGCGCTGGCGGCGGGGCTACGCCGGCCCCGCCGGGAGGGACGAGGCAGGAGGGCAGGTGGCCGTGGATCCCTCCGGCGAGCGGGTGTACCTGGCCGGGACCCGGGACATCCTCCCCAACGTCGGGAACGATCACGAGGAGGGCGACGTGGTGGTGCTGGCCTTCGACACGGAGGACGTCGACACGGAGGAGGGCGATCCGCTGTGGACCGCCTCCTTCGGCGGCCCCGGGGGGCTCCTCGACCAGACCGTGGCCTTGGAGGCGCTGGACGACGGCGTGTACGTCGGCGCCACGCTGGACCTGGATTTCGACACCGCGAACGAAGCGTCCGACATGGGGATCCTGGCCTTCGACCCCGCAACGGGTGAGCGGCGGTGGGCCACCGTTCACGGGGCCCCCGACGGCCCCGACTGGCTCCACCGGCTGGTGGTGGACCCGGCCGGGGAGAGCGTGTACGCGGCCGGTGCCACCACGGCGCTGTTCACCACGGCTCTGGGGTCCTCGGCCGCGCGATACACGCACGACCCGGACGGCACGGTGCTGGCCGTGGATGCGGGAACCGGCCAGGTCAGGTGGACCCGCCCACTGGCGCTCCCCGGACACAAGACCGAGCTGGCCACCGGCCTGGCCGTGGCCCCCGAGGGCGACCGGGTGTACGTCACCGGCCTGTCCGAGGTGGCCGGCTATGGCTTCCTGGCCATCGAGGGAGGCTCGTTCACCGCCGACTCGGGGCTGGGGAGCTACTCGACCATGGCTCTGTCCGCCGACCAGGGGCAGCCCCTGTGGTCCGGTCGGTTTCGCGCCCAAGCGGACGAGGGCGCCCGGGCCTGGGGCCTGTCCCTCGCTCCCGACGGCTCCCGCCTGTACGTCACGGGGATGGTCAGCCGGGCCGTGATCGACCCCCAGACGGCGGGGATGCCCTCCGCCCACGTCACCGTGGCGTACACGCCATGACGATGCCGATGAAGGGCCGGATGGTGCGGGCGGGAGTGGCCCTGGCGATGGCCGCGGCGCCGGTTCCGCGTGCCGCGGCCCAGGAGCCGGGATGCCAGGAGGTGGCCACCGTCGGCGACCGCTGTCCAGATTGGATCGCCACCTATGACGGCGGAGCGGGGGGTGCGGCATTCATGAGCGTCGACGTCCCGGCCGCGGTGGCCGTTGCCCCCGGCGGGGGGCCCGTGTTCGTCACCGGAAGGGGCAACGCCAACCAGACGGGATCGGACATCGTCACCGTGGCCTACGATCCGGCCACCGGAGCGGAGCGCTGGGTGGCGAGCCACGCCGGTCCGGGGAAGGCCGACGACCGGGCCACCGACGTGGCGGTCTCCTCAGACGGGAGCAGTGTGTTCGTGGCCGGGGTGGAGAACCGGTCCAACGCCCGCAACGTTCGCTCGGTGACCATCGCCTACGACGCCGCCACCGGTGCCATCCGCTGGCTGAGCACCCAGAGCGGGGTGGCGTCGTACGAGGACACCGTCCGGGTCGGGGTGTCCCCGGATGCGGAGCGGGTGTACGTGGCCACGCGGGAGCGAGCTTCCGAGGGCACCACCGGCCTGGTGGTCCGGGCCCTCGACGCGGCCACCGGAAGCGAGGTGTGGTCCGGGCGGCACCCCGCAGCCGACAAGGTGCTCAAGCCTTCCCTGGCCGTGTCGCCCGACGGCCGCCGGGTCTTCGTGGGCGCCACCGAGGGCTACGACAGCGAACAGGGCGCCGACTACCTGGTGACGGCGTTCGGGGCCGACGAGGCCGGCCAGGCCGGGGAGCTCCTGTGGACGGCCCGGTACGACGGGCCCTACACGAACGATCTCCTGCACGCTATGGCGATGGCCCCCGACGGGTCGGCCGTGTATGCCACCGGGGAGAGCGAGGGACCGTGGCGCAACGACGCAGCCACGGTGGCCTTCGGGGCCGAAGACGGCGCCACGCTGTGGGTCTCCCGCTTCGAGACGGTCGGCTGGGATGCAGGCCACGCCGTGGCGGTGAGCCCCGACGGGTCGCGGGTCTACGTGGCCGGCGTGGCCGATGACCAGGACCAGATGCTGCTCAGCGCGTTCCTGATCAGCAGCCAGGACGCCCTGGTGGTCGCGTACGACGCGGCCACCGGCGAGCAGGACTGGTTCGACCTGGCCGGGGTGCCGGGGTTCCTGGACGAGCGGGCCGTGGCGGTGGGGGTGAGCGCCGGTGGCACCGTGCACGCCGCCGGCTACAGCGCGGCCACGTTCAATGGCCAGCAGGGGCCATCAGGCGGCGGTGGGGGCAGCTTCGACAGCAAGGGGAACTCGTACAGCCACAGCTTCAACACGGGCAATGCGACCGTGGTCACGCTGGCCTACTCCCCCGAGGGGGAGCGGGAGTGGGTGGCCCGCCAGGCCGCCCCACCCGGTGGGAACACGGCCTACGCCGTGGCCCTGGCGCATCCCGGCGACGGCTCGGACGTGTTCGTGGCCGCCGCGCGGTTCCAGCCGTACGCGGACAGCGAGCACCAGGAGACCTCGAACCTCGCGGACTTCCTGACGCTGGGCTTCCGCTCGTAGCGAGCGAACCCTCCCGGCGATGGACGGGCCGGGCTTTCTCGGTGCGGGTCGGCGAGCTGCTTGGGCAGCCCTGCCGCCTGAGGCAGCCCCCCCGCCCGGGGACCATGTCAGACCCCCCTGCTAGGGTTCCGTCCAGCCTCCCCCTCACCGAGGCCCGGCGCGCGCTGGGCGGGAAGGGGGAGCGATGGTCGGCAGGTGGAGGTGGCTGGTGGCCGCCACGGCGGTCCTGGGCCTGGTGGCGGGTCCGGCGGCCGCGTCGGGCGGTCCGGTGGAGCCGTTCTTCTCCGAGTACCTGGAGGGCGCCGGGGCCAGCAAGGCCCTGGAGGTGTTCAACCCGTCCGGGGAGCCTCTGGACCTCGAGGGGTACGACGTGCAGATGTTCTTCAACGGCAGCGACCAGGCGGGGCTGACCATCCCCCTGGCCGGGGAGATCGGTCCCCGGGACGTGCACGTCCTGGTCCAGTCGTCGTCGGCGCCGGATGTCCTGGCCGCGGCCGACCAGACCGCGGGCGGTTTCTGGTTCAACGGCGACGACGCGGTGGTTCTCCGCCACGACGGAGCGGTCGTGGACGCCATCGGGCAGGTCGGCCTGGATCCCGGCGTGGAGTGGGGGACCGGCGCCACGTCCACCGCGGACGCCACCCTCCGGCGCTCGGTCTCGGCGTCCGGGGGCGACCCGGTGGCCACCGACCCGTTCGATCCCTCGCAGGGAT
>DASWKD010000097.1:0-2621 GCA_036396815.1 Actinomycetota bacterium
GGCCCGGTCCAGGCGCCACGTCCGAAGGGCCTCGAACAGCGGCCCGCCGGGCTGCTCCTTCGGGGTCTCCACCTTCGCACGCCGCGGAGCCGGATCGAGCTCGTCGAGGAAGGGACTCCGGCCTGCCCTGGCGTCGATCGGCCAGGTGAGGTGGAGGAACCGCTTGGCCCGAGTGATCCCCACGTACAGGAGACGGCGCTCCTCCTCCACCGGAGCCCGGCTCCGGCCGGAGCGGTACGGAAGCTCCCCGTCCAGGAGCCGGGGCAGGAACACCGCCTCGAACTCCAGGCCCTTGGCCCGGTGATAGGTCATGAGGTTGACGCCCCGGCCCGTCCGCTCCACGGCGAAGCGCCGCTGGAGGTCCTCGACGAACCCGGTGAGATCCGCGCCGGGATGGGCCTGGGCGAACTCCCCGGCCAGGGACCGCAGGCGGGCCAGGTCCGACTGGCGGGTGGCCTCCTCGTCCGAGTCGGGCTCCGCGTCGGGGTCGAACCCCAGCTTCGCGGTGACGTCCGCCACGACCTCCGCCACCGGGCCCGCCGATACGCGGCGCAGGCGAGCCAGGACGGCCCGGGGACCGGGGCGGCGGAGGAAGGCGCCGTCGCGGACCTGGAACGGGATGCCGGCCTCGGACAGGGCCTGCTCGAACGGCTCCGACCTGGCGTTGATCCGGTACAGGACGGCCATGTCCTCGTAGGCGATCCCCCGGGCGTGGAGGCGGCGGGCCTCGTCCACCACGTAGGCGCTCTCGTCGGCCTCGGCCCGGATCACCGGCGCCGGGCCCGAGGGGCGGGTGGCCCGGAGCTCCTTGCGGAACCCGCCGAGTCTGGGGACCAGCCGGTTGGCCACGGCCAGGACCTCGGGCGTGGACCGGTAGCTCTCCTCCAGCCGGACGATGCGCGCGGACGGGTAGCGGTCGGCGAATCCCAGCAGGTGCGAGGGGCTGGCCCCGGTGAAGCCGTAGATCGTCTGGTAGTCGTCGCCGACCACGCACAGCTCCTGGCGGCCGCCCAGCCAGCGGTCCAGGAGGGCCTGCTGGAGAGGGTTCACGTCCTGGTACTCGTCCACCGTGAAGGCGTGGAAGCGGTCGCGGACCTCCTGCGCGGCTTCCTGGTGCTCGCCGAGCAGAAGAACGGTGCGAGCCAGCATGTCCTCGAAGTCGAACCGGCCCATGGCGCTCTTGCGGCGCTCGTACCCCGCGTACACCCGCTCCATCAGCGGGGCGGGGATCGGAGGGACGTGCCCGGTGCCGGCCAACTCCTCCAGGTACCGGTCCGGGGGGATCATCCGGTTCTTGGCCCACTCGATCTCCGTGGCCAGGTCCCGGCGGGGGATGAACTTGTGCGGCGGCGGCAGCGCGTTGGCCAGCGAGGCCACCAGCGGGGCCTTGGAGTCCAGGATGTCGCCGACCGGCGTGCCGGTGCACCGCTCCCACAGCCGGGACAGCTGGGCCAGGGCGGCGGCGTGGAACGTCCGCGCCTCCACGCCCTCCACACCCAGCCGGCCCAGCCGGGCCTTGAGCTCTCCGGCGGCCTTCTCGGTGAACGTCACGGCCAGGATCCGCGAGGGCCGGAAGGCGCCCGAGGCCACCTGATGGGCGATGCGGTGGGTGATCGTGGTGGTCTTGCCGGTCCCCGCCCCGGCCAGGATGGCCACCGGCCCGCGCACCGCCTGGGCCGCCTCGCGCTGGGCCGGGTTCAGCGGGGCCAGGACGTCGTCGCTCACCGGCGGATCGTACCGGCCGCCACCGACATGCGGCAGATCCCTAGCCGACGGCGCCTTCCATGTTGAGCTCGATCAGCCGGTTGAGCTCCACGGCGTACTCCATGGGGAGCTCCTTGGTGATCGGCTCGATGAAGCCGTTGACGATCATGGCCATGGCGTCGGCCTCGGTCATGCCCCGGCTCATCAGGTAGAACAGCTGGTCCTCGCCCACCTTGGACACGCTGGCCTCGTGGCCGATGGCCGCGGTCTCTTCTTCGATCTCGATGTACGGGTACGTGTCCGAGCGCGAGTCCTCGTCCAGGATCAGTGCGTCGCAGCGTACGTTGGACTTGGCGTGGTGCGCCTCGGGCTCCACCCGGATCAGGCCCCGGTACCCGGTGCGCCCGCCGCCCTTGGACACCGACTTCGAGTTGATGACCGAGGTGGTGTGCGGGGCCACGTGGATGGCCTTGCCGCCGGCGTCGGTGTGCATGCCGGGGCCGGCGTAGGCCACGGAGAGCACTTCGCCGCGGGCGCCCTTGCCCAGCAGGTAGATGGACGGGTACTTCATGGTCACCTTGGACCCGATGTTGCCGTCGATCCATTCGACCACCGCGTCCTCGTGGGCCGCGGCGCGCTTGGTGACCAGGTTGTAGACGTTGGTCGACCAGTTCTGGATGGTGGTGTACCGGACCCGGGCGCCCTTCTTGGCCACGATCTCCACCACCGCCGAGTGCAGCGAGTCAGACGTGTAGATGGGCGCCGAGCACCCCTCCACGTAGTGCACGTACGCGCCCTCGTCGGCGATGATCAGGGTCCGCTCGAACTGGCCCATGTTCTCGGCGTTGATCCGGAAGTAGGCCTGGAGCGGGATCCCCACGTCGACGCCCTTCGGCACGTAGATGAAGCTGCCTCCG
>DASWKD010000098.1:0-3951 GCA_036396815.1 Actinomycetota bacterium
CGGCTCGGTGCTGTACCCCGAGGAGAGCAGGAACTCGTTCCCCGCCGCCACCACCGGGATGGCCCCGTTCGCCCAGGCGTAGTCCAGCGCATCCGAGAAGGCCGGCCCGAACAGCGGCTGGCCCAGGTCGCCCAGCGACAGGTTGATCACGTCCGCGCCGTTCTCCACCGCCCACCGGATGCCGGCGGCCACATCGGACGCGCTCCCGGTGCCGTCGCCGTCCAGGACCCGGACCGGCATGATGCGGGCCAGCGGGGCCACCCCGGCGATCCCCCGGCCGTTCCCAGCGGCCGCCGCGGCGATCCCCGCCACGTGTGTGCCGTGGCCCTCCTCGTCCTGGGGGTGTCCATCCCCGTCCACGAAGTCGTGCCCGAGGACCAGGCGGGACCGGAGGTCCTCGTGCCCCAGGTCCACGCCGCTGTCCACCACGGCGATCGTGATGCCCTTCCCCCGCCCCGCGTCCCAAGCCTGCGGGGCTCCGACCCGGGACAGGCCCCACTGCCTGCCCCGCAACGGGTCCGAGGCCGCCACGGCGGGGCCGGCCAGGACGATGGCCAAGACCCCGGCCAGGAGCGGCCGGGCGGCCGCCCTCAGCTCACCAGGAAGACGCGATGACGCCGCCACCGAGGACCTCGTCGCTGCGGTAGAAGACCACGCTCTGCCCGGGAACCACGGACCGCTGGGGCGACCCGAACGCGACCCGGGCTCCTCCCCCCGCGGCCTCTACCACGGCGGGCACGGCCTCCCCGCGGTAGCGGATCTTGACGAGGGTCTCCAGGGGGCCGTCCGGAACGACGCCGGAGACCCAGGTGACCCCGGTGGCCTCCAGCCCGCGCCGGGCTAGCAGCTCACCCGGGCCCACCACCACGCGGTTCGCGGCCACGTCCACCTCCACCACGTATGCCCGCTCACCCGTGGACACGCCCAGGCCGCGGCGCTGGCCGATCGTGTACCGGGCCGCCCCGGCGTGGCCCCCCAGCACGCGGCCGGAAGGATCGACCACCTCGCCTTCCCGGGACAGGTGGGGCGCGTGTGCCGACAGGAACGCCCCCGCGTCACCGCTGGGGGCGAAGCACAGCTCCTGCGAGTCCGGCTTGTCGGCCACCGGCAGGCCCAGGCGGCGGGCGTGAGCCCGGGTCTCGGCCTTGGTCTGTCCACCCACCGGGAACAGCGCGCGCGACAGCTCCCGCTGTCCGAGCGTGTGCACCATGTAGGACTGGTCCTTGGACCGGTCCCGTCCCCGGAGGAGACGCCACCGGCCGTCGGACCCGCGCGCGGTGCGGACGTAGTGGCCGGTGGCCACCAGGTCCGCCCCCACCTGCTCGGCCCGGGCCAGGAAGGCACCGAACTTCACGTGCTGGTTGCATCGGATGCAGGGGTTGGGCGTGCGGCCGGCCTCGTGCTCAGCCAGGAAGTCGGTCAGGACGCGCTCGGCGAAGACCTCCCGGAAGTCCGGTGTCTCGAAGTCGAACCCGGCATGGCGGGCCACAGCGCGGGCGTCGGCCTCGGCCTGCGGGCCGCAGCACCCGTGGTCGGTGGACGTCCCGTCGACCAGCTTGAGGTGGGAACCCAGCACCTCGTGGCCGGCCTCGTGCAGGAGGCACGCGGCGACCGAGGAATCCACCCCGCCGCTCATCGCCATCAGGACCCTGACCATGGATCCAGGCTAGCATCCGCCCTCGGAGGTGATCGGATGCGCTACGTGGAGCTCAGCCACCCCCTCCAGGACGGGATGGAGGCCTACCCGGGGATGGGCAGCGTGCACGTGGGACCGATCCTTGACCACGAGGGCTCCCGGGACCGGTACAAGGGCAAGGCCGAGTTCTACCTGGGCCGGGTGGAGATGCCCGTCAACACCGGCACCTACCTGGACGCCCCGTTCCATAGGCTGCGGGAAGGCGAGGACCTGGCGGATCTCCCGCTCTCCCGCCTGGCCGGGCTCCCCGGCGTGGTGGCCCGGGCCAGGGGGGCCATCGACGCCGTGGACATCGGCCTGGAGCCCGCCGACGTCCGGGGGAAGGCCGTGGTCGTGGACACCGGATGGTCGGAGCGGTGGGGCACGCCCTCGTACTGGGAGGAGATGCCGTACCTTTCCACGGCCAGCCTCGATCTCCTGATCGAGGGGAAGGCCGCGATGGTGGCCGTGGACTTCGGCAACGTCGACGACACGAACGACCCGGTCCGCCCGGCGCACACCCGCCTGCTGGAAGCCGGGATCCTGATCGTGGAAAGCCTGGCCGACCCCGGCGCCCTGCCCGACGACGGCTTCCGGTTCTTCGCCACGCCGCCGCGCATCGTCCGGGGCGCCTCGTTCCCGGTCCGGGCCTTCGCCCAGATCGACGTGGGACGATAGACGCCGTGGACATCGAGATCCGCCCCGTGGGGATGGAGAGCTTCGATGCGTTCATGGCCTCGGCGTCGCTGGCCTTCGCCGACCACGTGGACCCCAAGGAGGTGGAGCGCGAGCGGCTGGTGTTCGAGCCCGACCGGGCCCTGGCCGCGTTCGATGGCCCGGACATGGTGGGCACCGCGATCGCCGCCTCGTTCCGGATGAGCGTCCCCGGGGGCGAGGTGGCCACCGCCGGGGTGACCGGGGTGGGCGTGGTGCCGACCCATCGCCGGCGCGGCGTCATGACCGGGCTCATGCGGCGCCTCCTGGACGGCATCCGGGACCGGGGGGAGCCCGTGGCCGCGCTGTGGGCGTCGGAGGGACGGATCTACGGGCGGTTCGGGTTCGCCGTGGGCACGTTCATGAGCGTGCTGGGCATCGACCGCCCGTACGCCGAGCTCGACGTGGACACCGAACCCCGGCGCATCCGCGTCCTGGACCGGGCCGGCGCCATCGCCGCCTTCGCGCCGGTGTACGAGGCCGCGCGCGGGATGCGTCCGGGGATGATGGCCCGCAACGACGCCTGGTGGGAGTACCGGGTCCGCGACGTGGAGGAGGACGACGAGCCGGGCTTCGGCAAGCCGTTCTTCGTCCTGTCCGAAGGTCCGGATGGTCCCGACGGCTACGCGATGTACCGGACGAAGCAGGACTGGACCACCGGCGGGCCGAACGGGACCCTCGACGTGATCGAGCTGGTGTCCCTAGGCCCGGACCCCGAGGCCGCCCTGTGGCGATACTGCTTCGGAGTGGACCTGATGTCCCGCGTCCAGGCCTGGCTGGGGCCGGCGGACGATCCCCTCGTGCACATGGTGGCCGACCCGCGCCGGCTGACCCGCAAGCTCCGCGATGCGCTGTGGATACGCCTGGTTGACGTCCCCGCCGCCCTGGCCGCCCGGCGCTACCCGGGCCGGGACCGGCTGGTCATCGGGGTCCGGGACGCCGTGTGCCCGTGGAACGAGGACCGGTTCGAGCTGGAAGCCGGGCCGGACGGTGCCGAGTGCCGGGTCTCCACGAGGACGCCGGACCTGGTGCTGTCCGCCACGGACCTCGGCGCGATCTACCTGGGTGGCGTCCGCCTGGCCACCCTGTGGCGCTCGGGCCGCGTGCCGGGCGACGAGGACGTGATCCTCCGGATGGACCGGCTCTTCGACCGGCGCCCCGGCCCCTGGTGCCCGAACCTGTTCTGAGCGTCAGCTGCCCTTGCGCTTCTTGAGCTCCTCGGTGAGCGCCGGGACCACCTTGAACAGGTCGCCCACCAACCCGAAGTCGGCCAGCCCGAAGATCGGGGCGTCGGCGTCCTTGTTGATGGCCACGATGGTCTTCGAGGTCTGCATGCCGGCCCGGTGCTGGATGGCCCCGGAGATGCCTACCGCGATGTAGAGCTGGGGCGACACGGTCTTCCCGGTCTGCCCCACCTGGTGCTGGTGCGGGTACCAGCCGGCATCCACCGCCGCCCGGGACGCCCCGACGGCCGCCCCGAGGACGTCCGCCAGCTCCTCGACGATCCGGAAGTTCTCCGGGCCGGCCAGCCCCCGCCCGCCGGACACGATGATGGCCGCCTC
>DASWKD010000099.1:0-2641 GCA_036396815.1 Actinomycetota bacterium
CCCTCCATGAGGACGTGATGGGAGGAGTTGATGAGCCGGTCCAGCACTCCTTCGGCCACCACCGGGTTGGGGAACAGGCCGTACCAGTCGGCCGGCCGGCGGTTGGACGTGAGGATCATCGAACCGTGGCCGTGACGCTCACAGACCAACTCGTAGAAGTCGTCGGCCTGGAGCGCGGTGAGGTCCCTGAGGCCGAAGTCGTCCAAGATCAGCACGTCGGGGCGGGCCAGCCGGCGGAGCCTCGACTCCCAGGTGCCGTCGGCCCGTCCTCCGGCCAGCTCGGCGAACACCCGGGCGCACTTGGCGAAGACCACCCGGTAGCCCCGGCGGCAGGCGGCGTGGCCGAGCGACTGGGCCACGTGGGTCTTTCCGACCCCGACAGGGCCGTACAAGATGATGGACTCGGCGGCCTCCACGAACCGAAGGGCGGCCAGGTCCCGGATGAGGGCTGCGGGGACCTTGGGGTTGAAGGCGAAGTCGAACTCCTCCAGGGTGGTGACCTCCTCGAACCTCGCCCGATGGACCCGCTCCCCCAGGGCCTTGGCCGACCGGCGGGCGATCTCGTCCTCGCACAGGACCTGCAGGAACTCCAGGTGCCCGAGCTCCCCGGCCCGGGCCTGGGCAAGGCGGGCCTCGATCGTGGCCAGCATCCCGGAGAGCTTCAACCGGCGCAGGGTGGCCTCGAGCTGATGGGTGGGGATCATCTGGTCTCCTCCTGTCCGAACAGCGCGGCCTGGCCGTGGAGCAGGGCGGGGGTTCTCGAGTCGGGAGCCTCCTGCAGCCGGGGGGCGGCCTCCAGCCCGGCCGCCAGGATCCCCTTGATGGTGCGGTAGGACGGGTCGCCCACCTCCAGGGCCCGGGAGCAGGCAGCCTCGGTGCGCTCCGGGCCGCTTCGCTCGGCCAACGACAGCACTCCCTGGGCCGCACGCAGCCGGTGCAGCGCCCCGACGGCCAGGAGCCTCCGCACGACCTCCGACGCGGCCGGCCCCACCTCGGCGGCCCGGTGGCGGCACCAGGCCGGGGTCCGCTGCAGGAACGCCACCTTCTCCGGCGGGTAGTCCGCCCAGTCGGTGGCCTTCTTGCCCTTTCGCACTCGGGCGTGAGTCTTCACCAGCTCCCCGTCGAGGAAGATGCACACCTGCCGCTCGGTGGCCCGGGCGTCGACGACCCGCCCGATGAGGCGCCACGGCACCGAGTACAGGGCCCCGTCGACCACCACGTGGGTGTCAGGCGCGACCTTGGGGGTGGACCACGAGGCGAGCTCGAAGGGACGGGCGGGAAGGGGGAGGAGGGCCTCCCGCTCCACCGCCTCGAACACGGTCGCCGGAGCGGCTCCGTGCAGGGACCGGTGCGAGCGCCGTCCCGCCACCTGCAGGCACCAGGCGAGGGCGGCCTCGGCCATGGCCTCCAGGCTTTCGAAGTCCCGGCCGCGGAAGAAGCTGTCCCTCACGTAGGGCACCTGGCGTTCGACCTTCGGCTTGTCCTTTGGATGGCCGGCCCGGGCCGGGTCGATCAGGCATCCGTAGTGCGCTCCGAGCTCTCCGTAGGTCCGGTTCAGCTTGGGGTCGTACAGGTCGGGCTTGAGCACCCCGGTCTTGAGGTTGTCCGGGACCAGGCGATGGGGGGTGCCGCCGAAGAAGGTGAACGCGGCCACGTGGGCGTCCACGAATGAGGTCTGCGTCATGGACACGACGGGCAGCACGAACACGTGCCGGCTCGCCGACAGGACCATGATGAAGGCCCACACCCGTCTCCTCGCGCCCGAGCGGGGATCCGTCCAGGAACCGAGGTACCCGTAGTCGAGCTGGGCCTCCTCCCCGGGAGGGGGATCGTCCTTCAGCACGGTCACCCGATGCAGGGCCGCCTCCTCCGGCAGGGCGACGTGGACGTAGCGGCGGAAGCTGGCCAGGCTGGCAGAAAGCCCGGCCTCGTCCCGCAGCCGCTGCCACACCGTGGCCGCCGTGTTGGTCTTGAGGCCCTGGGCGATCTGGGCGTGGTGGCGGTCGATCTCTGCGAACGTGGGCTGGCGAAGCTCCGGCACGAGAAGCTCGGGGAACCACAGTCGGGCCCGGGCGGCCCACTCCTCGGGAGCGATGGGCGGTCCCCCGGGGACGAGGCCGGCGGCCTCCGCCGCGGCGATGTACTTGCGAACGGTCTTGCGGTCGACCCCCAGGCTGCGGGCCACCTCGGCCTTGGGCCGACCCGCGTACCAGTGGGTCAGGATCTCGGTCACGTCGATCACCTCGAAGCTCCTCCTGGCCATCCCGCTCCTCTCGTTCGGCGAACGAGGGAGCATCCGACGTCGAATTGCCCGGTAGGCCAGGACCCTGGGCCCTCCTGAGAACGGCTCTCCGTGGCTCTTAGGGGCCCGTTCTGAAGGCGTTCCCCTCAGCACGGGCCGGAGAGGGAGCCCGAATGGCGAGAGGGCTTCCTACCGGACGGGACAGGGGTGGGGAATTCCGTGACGCGGTGCCTGGGGAATTACTTGACGCGAAGGGGCCTCAAGCTGGGGAATTCCGTGATCGCCGACACGGAGATGCTGAGATGAGCCAGGTGGGGTCGAACGCGGGCGCGTCGTCCATTTCCACTCGGCTTCACCGAGTATTAGTTCCGCGACGGCGAAGAACAGATCGCGAACAGG
>DASWKD010000100.1:0-17156 GCA_036396815.1 Actinomycetota bacterium
GACGCCCGAGGGCGCAGCGTCGGCGCACGCCGCGGCGATGCACGTCTCCGCGATGTCGCTGATCTCACTCACGATGTCCTCGAGCGGCGCGGACGAGAGATCGCGGGCCGCGACGCGCAGCATCGAACGCCGGCGGAACCGCCTGAGCCCCTCGAGCAGCCCGAGCCGTTCGACGTCGCCGGCGAGCTCGATCTCGAGCTCCGAACGGGGTCGCGCGCTCACATCGGCCAGCGCCACGGCCTCGTCGGGGTGCGCCACGAGGAAGTCGGCGGCCGAGGTCGAGTACCCGAGCAGCCTCGCCGCGACCGGCAGCACGTCGGATCGAGCCAGGATGGCCCTCGCCGCAGGGTCCTGGGCGACGCGGGACAGCGACACCCGCGCGAGCTCGGGGTCCGGCGCGGACGACAGGAGCCGCTCGGAAGCGGAAGCCGACAGGTCGAGCACACCGCAACGGTAGACCCGGGGACGAGCGCCGGCCTCGGGGCGGCCGAATTTACCGCCCCGTAACGGGGGCCGTACGACGCTCGGCTACCCTGCGGCCATGGCACATTCCGACGAGGTCGAGTACGTCCTGCGCACGATCGAGGAGCGCGGGATCCGCTTCATCCGGCTCTGGTTCACCGACGTCCTCGGGTTCCTGAAGGCGTTCACGATCACGTCGCAGGAGCTCGAGGGCGCGTTCGCCGAGGGGATGGGGTTCGACGGCTCCTCGATCGACGGGTTCAGTCGCATCCAGGAGTCGGACATGGTGGCCGTGCCCGACCCCTCCACGTTCCAGCTGATCCCTTGGAAGACCGAGGCGCAGGTCGCCCGGATGTTCTGCGACGTGCTCAACCCCGACGGCTCACCGTTCGAGGGCGATCCACGCTTCGTCCTGAAGAAGCAGCTGAAGCGGGCGGCGGACCTCGGGTACACGTTCTACGTCGGACCCGAGCTCGAGTACTTCTACTTCAAGGACGCGCAGGGGACCGAGTTCCTGGATCGCGGAGGGTACTTCGACCTGACCCCCCTCGACGTGGCCACGGACTACCGCAAGCGCACGGTGGAGTACCTCGAGTCGATGGGCATCCCCGTGGAGTACGTGCACCACGAGGTGGCCCCGTCCCAGCACGAGATCGACCTCCGGTACACGGACGCCCTGACCATGGCCGACAACGTCATGACCTACCGGCTGACCGTCAAGGAGGTGGCCCAGGAGTTCGGGATCCACGCCACGTTCATGCCCAAGCCCGTGCACGGCGTGAACGGGAGCGGCATGCACGTCCACCAGTCGCTGTTCGAGGGCGAGCGCAACGCCTTCTTCGACGCCACCGACGAGTACCACCTGTCGAAGATCGCTCGGGGCTACATCGCCGGCGTCCTCCGGCACGCCCCGGAGATCACGCTGGTCCTCAACCAGTGGGTGAACTCCTACAAGCGGCTGGTCCCCGGGTACGAGGCCCCGGTCTACGTGTGCTGGGCCCGCCGGAACCGCTCGGCCCTGGTCCGGGTCCCGATGTACAAGCCCGGCAAGGAGCAGGCCGCCCGGATCGAGCTCCGCTCCCCCGATCCGGCGGCCAACCCGTACCTGGCCTTCGCGGCCATGCTTGCCGCCGGCCTCAAGGGGATCGAGGAGGAGATCGAGCTCCCGCCCGAGGCCTCGAACAACATCTACGAGATGTCCGAGGAGGAGCGGCGAGAAGCCGGCATCGGATCCCTCCCCGAGGACCTCCACGAGGCCATCCGGCTGGCGGAGGGGTCGGACCTCCTCCGGGAGACCCTGGGCGACCACGTCCTGTCCTACCTGGTCCGGAACAAGCGCGAGGAGTGGGACGCCTACAAGTCCTACGTGACCCCCTTCGAGCTGGAGCGCTACCTGCCGCTCCTGTAGATGTGACGAACGTCACAGAGGACGCCGTGACGGGCGGCACAGAGGCAGATGCCGGATGGTGGCATCCTCATCCCAGCCGTTGACAGGGAGGTGACCAGGATGGTGGACAAGAAGATCACGCCGAAGCAGCCCGAGGCGGAGACCTCCACGGCGTCGGAGAAGACCCCTGAGAGCAGGGTGACCCGCGTGAAGCGCGTCAAGCGCGTGAAGAGGATCAAGCGGGCCAGGCGGTAGGGCACTCACAGCCAGCGGAAGGCGGGCCTCCGGGCCCGCCTTCCTTTTGTGCCCCCCTGAGGGGTGTGTCTGGTTCGACGACGAGCGGTTCGGTACGATTCGCCGGTGACCGACCGGCGGGTGGATGGACTGCGAGATGCGATGCGCATGACCCCCATCCTGACCGACGTGCCTCCGGACGCGATCGAACGGATGGTGGAGCGAGGCTCCGTCCACCAGTTCCGCAAGAGCACCTACCTCGTCCACCAGGGCGACGAGGCCACCGAGGTCCTGTTCCTGTGGAAGGGGCGGGTGGAGATCAGCTCCCTGACGTCCACGGGCCAGCGGCAGCTGCACACGATGATCGATCCCCCCACCTTCATCGGGGAGTTCGGCGTCCTCGGGGAGATGCCCCGAACCGCGACCGCCCTGGCCGTGGAGGACTCCTCGGTCTGGGTTGCCCCCGGGGAGGCCCTCCTGGACCTGCTGGCCAACCAGCCCGCCGCCTCGCGAGCCCTGCTCAAGATCCTGGCCCGACAGATCCAGGCTCATGAAGCGCTGGTCGAGGACCTGCTGTCGCTGGACCTCAAGGGCCGGGTGGCCAAGCGGCTCCTGGGGCTGGTGTCGACGAGCTTCGAGGACCTCCCGGACAACGGAGCCATGGTCCCCTCGATCGTGACCCACGCCGACCTGGCCGCTCTGTCGGGCGGCAGCCGGGAGAACGTCACCAGGATCCTCTCGGAGTTCCAGCGACGGGGGCTGGTCGAGCGGGTGGAGCGCCGGTACCGCCTGAAGGACGTGGCCGGCCTGGCTCGCATCGCCGGCCTGTGAGCCGGGCTACGCTCTGTCCGTGAAGATCGCGCTGGGACAGGTAAACACCACGGTCGGCGACCTGGAGGGCAACGTCGGGCGCCTGGCCGAGGCCGCGCGGGAGGCGTCCGCGGCCGGGGCCGACCTCCTGTGCCTTCCCGAGCTGGCGGTCACCGGCTACCCGCCGGAGGACCTGGTCCTGCGCCCGGCGTTCGTGCGGGACAACCTGGAGGCGCTCGAGGAGCTGGCCCGGCGGTCCGCCGACGGGTGTCCGGTGCTGGTCGGCTTCGTGGACCGGTCGGACCGCGGCGTGCACAACGCGGCCGCTCTCCTGCGCGATGGCACCGTGGAAGAGCGGTACCACAAGATCAAGCTCCCCAACTACGGCGTGTTCGACGAGCAGCGCACCTTCGTCCCCGGGGATGCGGGCTGCCGGGTCCGGGTGGCCGGCTCCGAGCTGGGCATCTCGATCTGCGAGGACGCCTGGAAGCCGGGCCCACCGTTCGACGGCTACGCGGGACAGATCAGCGTGCTGCCCAACATCAACGCCTCGCCGTACCACGTGGGCAAGCGCGAAGAACGCCTCCGGATCTGCGCCGACCGGGCCACCGAGACGGGAGCGTGGGTGGTGTACGTCAACGCTGTGGGCGGGCAGGACGAGGTCGTGTTCGACGGCGGGAGCATGGTCGTGTCCCCGGACGGCCAGCGCGCGGCATACGCGGCCGTGTTCGAGGAGGACCTGCTGGTGGTCGAGGTCCCCGTCGCCGAGGCGCCCGCGCGCGAGTCCTGGCCGGAGAGGCCGGAGGACGTGTACCGGGCCCTGGTCCTGGGCCTCGGAGACTACGTGCGCAAGAACGGCTTCGCCGAGGTGGTCCTGGGGCTGTCAGGAGGGATCGACTCCGCCCTCACCGCGGTCCTGGCCGCCGACGCGCTGGGCCCGGGCGCCGTCCGGGCCCTGGCCATGCCCTCCCGGTACTCCTCGGACCACAGCGTGGAGGACGCCCGAGCGGTGGCCGGGAACCTCGGGATCCGGCTGGACACGGTCGGCATCGAGGCCGCGTTCACGGCCTACCTCCAGGCCCTGGCGGAGATGTTCGCGGGCACCGAGCCCGGCGTGGCCGAGGAGAACCTCCAGGCCCGGATCCGCGGCAACCTGCTGATGGCCGTGTCGAACCGGTTCGGGTCGATGGTCCTGGCCACCGGGAACAAGAGCGAGCTGGCCGTGGGGTACTCCACGCTGTACGGGGACATGGCCGGCGGGTTCTCCCCGCTCAAGGACGTGCCCAAGACCCTGGTGTACGAGCTGGCCCGGTGGCGGAACCGGCAGGGCGGGCCGATCCCCGAGCGGGTGCTGACCAAGCCCCCCTCGGCCGAGCTCCGCCCCGACCAGCGCGACACGGACTCCCTCCCCCCGTACGAGGAACTCGACCCGATCGTGGAGGCCTACGTGGAGGACGACCGCTCGGCGGAGGAGATCGTCAAGGCGGGCCTGGGCGACGCGGTCACCGTGGAGCGGGTGGTGGCCATGATCGACCGGGCCGAGTACAAGCGCCGCCAGTCGGCGCCGGGGGTCAAGATCACCCCCAAAGCCTTCGGGCGGGACCGCCGGATGCCCATCACGAACCGGTACCGGCCCAGGGCCTGACCCGCGGTACCATCGGGCGGGGCGTTAGCTCAGCCTGGTCAGAGCAGCGGGCTTTTAACCCGTGTGTCGTGGGTTCGAATCCCTCACGCCCCACTCCTTGGTTCGGTTTCGGGGTACTCCTACCTGGGAAGTTACCGCTCGGTAACCCAGAGCGAGGAGGAGACCATGGCGCGGCGACGGCTCGTGGCTGCGACGGCCCTTGCGGCACTGATCACCCTGGCCGGCTCACCGGCCGCATCGGCTCCGCGGATCGGCTTCCACGAGTACACGCTCTCGAAGGACGCGATGTGCGAGCTCCGCGATCGGATGGTGGACCGGATCCTCGCCACCCATGAAGAGGGCACCTGGGCGCCCCTCGAGATGGCGCCCTCGGATGACGACCTGGCCCTGATGGGCCTCCCGTCGGCCGAGGTCCTCACATCTCGCCGCTACCCGCGGCCAACGATGGTCACCCGTGACGGAGCCTTCCGGGAGGTCGACCTCCCCGCGGTGGCCAGCTTCGCGGGGACGGGCTGCTTCGGCATCCGGCCCGGGGCGTGGCTGCTCCTGCTGAACGGCGGCAGCATCGGCTGGTGCAGCATGGCCCACGTGTACGGCTCACCCGGCGGGTACGACATCAGCACCGCCGGCCACTGCGGGAAGGTGGGCGACACGGCGACGATTATCGCCGCGTTCGGCAACCACGCGGGAGCGCTGAACCCGATCCTCCTCGACTTCGGGACGTTCGCCAAGTCCACCGACGCCGGGCTGGGCAAGGACTGGGCCCTGATCGACATCCGGTCAGCGTTCCAGCACCTGGTCACGCCCACGATGTGCTTCTGGGGTGGGCCGCGCGGCATGTACACGAAGACCGGCGCACTGGCCGGCTTCTCCTGGACCGGACAGGGACCGAAGGTCACGGTGACGCCCGACCCCCTCCTGGCCCAGACGATCGTGCACTACGGCCACGGGACCGGCGTGGGCCCGGGCGGGACGCCGCGAGCGGGCGAGGCCATCGCCTGGGGCGCCTCTCACTTCATGTTCACCGGCGTCCTGACGCCGGGTGACTCCGGCTCGGGCTCGAACACCCTGGCCGGGGACACCATCGGGGCCACGATGGAGGCCGCCGGGATCAACACCCACATCTACGTGGACCCGCTGATGCGCAAGGGCATCGGCATCATGGGCGGCACCCGGGCCACCCAGGTCACGGCCACGCTGGCCAACGGCCAGATCGTCCCCTACCCCGTGCCGGTCTCCGGCCTCCCGTAGCCGTCTCCGCACAGGTCCGGCGTTGATTCCACGGGGCGCCACATGTGGCCGATCTCCGGAAAACCTGGGCGGAGGTCAGGAGATGGCCACGGGGCCGGTGGTGCCGGTGACCTCCCAGCCGCCAGCCTTCTCCTCGACCACGTAGGTCAGCCACGTGGCAGCCAGGGGTCCCGCGTACAGGCTGGCGCCAACCTCGAGCTTCGCTCCCCCCTCGGGCAGGGGCCCCACGGTGACCACCACGCCTTCGCCCTCGACCCCGCCGCCGTCCGGTTCCACGGGCAGGACCACCTCGTCACCGTCTTCCACGAACTCGATGGGAAGGTCCGAGAGCTCCCGCCGGAGGCCGTCCCGCACCTCCTGGGAGAAGGGCTCGCCCCCCGCCGACGAGGTGGCCGTGGGATCGTCCGCGGCCTCCTCGGGATGGTCCACCACGTAGATCACGGGGAAGCCAGGCTCCTCGCCGAACGTGCTGTCGCCGGTGGTGGTCAACTCGCGGATCACCGCCGCGTAGACGCCCACCTGGCGCTCCACCTCGGGATCCGGAGCCCGGCCGGCCGGCGGGCGGGCCGGGGGCCCGGCACAGGCCGCGAGCATCACGAGCAGGACCATCGCGAATCGGCGCATCCGGGTCTCCTCTCCTCCGAATGGAGGTTAGACCCTGGGCCCGGGCGGCGGGGTTCCCTCCCCCGGGGGGCTATACTCGCAGGGCTGCCCCCGGCGGGGGGTGCTTCCTCGGCCCCCATCGTCTAGCGGCCTAGGATCCCGCCCTTTCAAGGCGGCGGCACGGGTTCGAATCCCGTTGGGGGCACGAACCGAATATGGGCCTGTGGAGCAGCCTGGAGTGCTCGCCACCCTGTCAAGGTGGAGGTCGGGGGTTCAAGTCCCCTCAGGCCCGCTGCGAATCCCAGCGGCGAGGTAGCTCAGTTGGCAGAGCACGCGGCTGAAAACCGCGGTGTCGGCGGTTCGAATCCGTCCCTCGCCACCGGCAAAGCGAGAGCCCGGCCGGATGGCCGGGCTCGCTCCGTCATAGGCCGCGGGGAAGGTCCGGCCCAGAGATCTAGCCGTTGGCGCCGGACTCGTTGAGCAGGCTGCGGACCTCGTTCTCCCAGTAGCGGCGGTGGCCGCCCAGGGTCCTGATCGAGGACAGCTTGCCTGCCTTCGCCCACCGGGTCACCGTCTTCGGGTCCACCCGGAACAACGCCGCCACTTCGGCCGGCGTGAGCAGCTTCTCGCCGCTCTTCGCTGTGGTCGTGGCCATGGGGTCGCCTCCCTTCGCTTCGTCGTTCTTGATCATCACCGTTGATTGTCGGATGTCCGACTCGTGCCGGTACATAGCCAAACGGGGTCAAAATCCCATAGGCCGAAATGACTAGTCCGGCGAACCCCCCGAAAGGGGACTTCAGTTCAGGGATTCCCGGGTCTTGGCCTCGGCCCAGCGCATGGCCACCGTCTCGTACAGGGCGCCGGCGGCCTCGGCGTCGCCGGCCTCCAGGGCATCCAGGGATGCCTTGAGGTCCCGGGCCGAGTGGTCCTCGTCCAGGTCCAGGGGGGTGAACAGGTCGGACACCTCGGCGTAGTCCAGCTCCACCGAGGCTGCGTCGTTGAACACGCTCAGCCAGGCGGCCATGTCCTCCACCAGGTCGGCCACCACGTCCAGGTCTCGGGACCGCAGAACCTCCAGGGCGTGCAGGGCCCGGGCCCGGGCCGCGGGGAGCGAGGTCCAGTACGAGAGCCGGTAGCCGCCGTCGGTCCGGGGCTCCACGCGCCGCTCGGCCTCGTCGACCAGGGTGAACCAGCGGACCGGCACGTGCCACGCGCTCTGGAGGAGGGTGGGTACTGCCGCGGGGTCCCGGCGTCGGATCCTGGCCAGCTCCCGCGCTGCCCGGCGGGCCTCGGGCTCGGGGACCAGAACATCGGCCACCTCCCGGGGCACCGAGTCGCGGAGGGACAGCAGGCCGGCGAGCAGGCGGATCCGGGTGCGCCACGGGCAGACGTGCCACACGCCGTCCACCAGGCGGACGTCGGCCCGCCCCTCCTCCTCCGAGAGCAAGATCCCAAGCTTGCCTCTCGTCCAGCCCTGCCGGTAGACGCGGCGCGGCGGGCGCTCGTGCTCGCCGTCGGCGATGTAGCGCTCCCAGTAGCCGCGCTGCTCGCCGGAGAACGACTCCAGGGGCTGGAAGATGCGGAGGTAGGCGGTGGCGATCACGGTCCGCCCATCATAGACCCCGCCTCCGAGTGCCCCACGGACGGTGGCGGGGACCGGTTGCTATCATCCAGAGACCCGGGTGAGGGCCCGGCCCATCTCATGGGCGTATTCTCAGAGCTTCGCAACGAGTACGAAGAAGTCGTCTTTTTCAACGACGCCCCTTCGGGGCTGAAGGCCATCGTGGCCATCCACTCCACCCAGCTGGGTCCCGCCCTGGGCGGCACACGGTTCTTCCCGTTCCCGACCGAGGAGGAGGCCCTCCAGGACGTCCTCCGGCTGGCCCGGGGCATGACCTACAAAGCCGCCGCGGCCGGGCTGGACCTGGGCGGCGGCAAGGCCGTGGTCATCGGTGACCCCAAGCGGGACAAGACCGAGGAGCTCCTCCGGGCCTACGGCCGGCTGATCGACTCCCTGGGCGGCCGGTACATCACCGCGGAGGACGTGGGGACGTCGCGGGAGGACATGGACCTGATCCGGCGCGAGACCCGGTGGGTAACCGGCGTGTCGAAGCGCCTGGGCGGTTCGGGCGACCCCTCCCCCGTGACGGCCTACGGGGTGTTCAACGGGTTGAAGGCCGCCGTGCAGGAGGGCCTGGGCACCGACGACCTGTCCGGGCTGCACGTGGTGGTGCAGGGCGTGGGGAAGGTGGGCTACGCGCTGGTCGGCCACCTGGTCGAGGGCGGCTGCCGGGTCACCGTGGCCGACGTGGACGTGGACCTCGTGGGCCGGGCGGTCAAGGACTTCGGCGTGGAGACCGTGGAGCCGGCCAAGGCCCATGCCGTGGAGTGCGACGTATTCGCACCGTGCGCCCTGGGCGGGATCATCCGCGACGACACGATCCCCGACCTCAAGTGCAAGGTGGTGGCCGGCCCGGCCAACAACCAGCTGGCCCGGCCGGAGCACGGGGAGGCGCTCGCAGACGCTGGGATCCTGTACGCCCCTGACTTCGTGCTCAACGCCGGCGGCCTGATCAACGTGGCCGACGAGCTGATGGGCTACGATCGCGAGCGGGCCATGAAGCGCGTGGAGGACATCTACCGGACCCTCCGGGAGGTGTTCCGGATCTCCCGGGCGGAGTCCATCCCGCCGGTCAAGGCCGCCGAGCGCCTTGCGGAGGAGCGCATCGCCTCGATCGCCCGCCTCCGCCAGTGGTACGTCCCGGGCGAGCGCCGCCAGCGACCCCCGACCCGGTAGCCGGGCTCGGCTATCCTGTGGCCGGCTGAGGAGGAGCGATGGCCGACGAGACCGTGCGGATCCTTGCCCCGGACGGGCAGGCGGACAAGGAGGCCCGGAAGCAGCTGGGCCTGGAGGACGAGCACCTCCGTGAGCTGTTCCGCCACATGGTGCTGACCCGCCACGTGGACCTGGAGTGCACAGCCCTCCAGCGGCAGGGCGAGCTGGCCGTCTATCCCCCGGCCATCGGGCAGGAGGCCGCCCAGGTGGGCAGTGCCACGGCCCTGGCCGACGGCGACATGGTCTACCCCTCGTACCGCGAGGTGGGCGTGGCCGTCGTCCGCGGCCTGGACATCGTGGAGTACATGCACTTCCACCGGGGGACGTGGCACGGGGGCGTGAACGACCCCGTGGGATCCGGCTTCGGGCTGATCTCGGTCCCCGTGGGAAGCCAGCCACTGCACGCCACCGGCCACGCCATGGGCACCAAGCTGGACGGCAAGGACACGGTGACCATCACCTACTTCGGCGACGGGGCCACGTCCCAGGGCGATGTCCACGAGGCCATGAACTTCGCCGGCGTGTTCGGCGCGCCGGTAGTGTTCTTCTGCCAGAACAACCACTGGGCGATCTCGGTGCCGTTCGAGAAGCAGACCGCCGGGCGGATCTTCCGCAAGGCCGAGGGGTACGGCTTCCCCGGCGTCCGGGTGGACGGCAACGACGTCCTGGCCGTGTACGGGGTCACCAAGGAGGCCGTGGAGCGGGCCCGGAACGAGCACCAGCCCACGTTGATCGAGGCCGTGACCTACCGGATGGGGCCCCATTCCACCGCCGACGACGCATCGCGGTACCGGACCACCGACGACACCGCACCCTGGGAGGCCCTGGACCCGATCGCCCGGTACCGGACGTTCCTGGAGGTCGAGGGCCTCGCCGACCAGCCGTTCTTCCTGGAGGTCGAGGCCGAGGGCAAGGACCTTGCGGCCACGGTACGGGCCGGGATCCAGGGCGCGCCCCCACGGCCGGTGCAGGACCTATTCCGGTGGATCTTCGCCGACGTGCCCCCGCACCTGGCCCGCCAGCGTGACGAGGTCCTGGGCCTGGCCGAGGAGGCCGACGATGCCTGAGATGACCATGGCCCAGGCCCTGAACCGCGCCCTCCGCGACGCGCTGTCGTCCGACGACCGGGTGCTGATCCTGGGCGAGGACGTCGGCAAGCTGGGCGGCGTGTTCCGGATCACCGATGGCCTCCAGGCCGAGTTCGGCGAGGAGCGCGTGTTCGACACCCCGTTGGCCGAGTCGGCCATCGCCGGCGTGTCGCTGGGCCTGACCCAGGCGGGATGGAAGCCGGTGTGCGAGATGCAGTTCGAGGCCTTCAGCTACCCCGCCCTGGACGAGGTCATCTCCCACATCGCCAAGTACCGGTACCGGTCCAAGGGGACCACGTCCGTCCCCATGGTGATGCGCATCCCCTTCGGCGGGGGGATCGGCGCGGCCGAGCACCACTCGGAGAGTCCGGAGACGTACTACGCCCACACCGCGGGCCTGAAGGTCGTGGTGCCCTCCAGCCCGATGGACGCCTACAACCTGCTGATCCGCTCGATCCAGGACCCGGACCCGGTGATCTTCTTCGAGCCGAAGAGCCGGTACTGGTCGAAGGAGGACGGTGAGCTCTCGGCCGATGGGGACCCGATCGGTCGGGCCCGGGTGGTCACCCCCGGCGAGCACGTCACGCTGATCGCCTGGGGGGCGATGGTGGCCCGGTGCCGGGAGGCGGCCGAAGCCGCGGGCGAGGACGGCGTGGACGTCGAGGTTCTGGATCTCCGGTCGCTGGTCCCCCTGGACCTCGAGGCGCTGGCCGCCTCGGTGCAGAAGACCGGGCGGGCCGTGGTGGTCCACGAGGCGCCGATGACCGCCGGCTTCGGAGCAGAGATCGTGGCCCGGATCATGGAGGAGTGCTTCGACCACCTGGAGGCGCCGGTCCTCCGGGTCACCGGGTACGACACGCCGTACCCGCCGGCCACCCTGGAGGAGCATTACCTGCCCAGCATGAACCGGATCATGCTGGCCATGGACAAGGTGCTGTCCCACTGATGGCCGAGCGGACGTTCAACCTTCCGGACCTGGGCGAGGGCCTGGAAGAGGCCGAGATCGTCGAGTGGAAGGTCGCCGAAGGCGACGTGGTGGAGCTGAACCAACCAATGGTGGACGTCAACACGGCCAAGGCCCTGGTGGAGATCCCGTCGCCGTGGGCGGGCACGGTGCTCAAGACGTACGGAGCCGACGGCGACGTGGTCAAGGTCGGCGAGCCGCTCATCACCCTCGAGGTGGCCGGGGAGGCCCCCGCGGGTGACGGAGGGGCCGCCGCGGAGCCCAGGAAGCGCGAGGCCGTGCTGGTCGGGTACGGGGTGGACCAGGAAGGCAAGGGGGGGAAGCGCCGGCGGCTGCGGCCGCCGGGCCCGCGGCAGGCCCCGGCCGCGGTCGCCACCGGGCAGGCGTCCTCGGACGTGGCCCCGGCGCGTCCGGGGAAGGTGCTGGCCGCGCCTCCGGTCCGCAAGCTGGCCAAGGAGCTGGGCGTCGACCTGGCCACCGTCCCGGGGAGCGGCCCGGAGGGCCGGGTGACCCGGGAAGACGTGGAGAAGGCGGCCGGCGGCGCGCAGGCCGGGGCCCCGGTCGTGCGGATGATGACGGGGTCCGAGCAACGCGTGCCGATCAAGGGCGTGCGCCGGCTCATCGCCCAGAAGATGGCCCGGTCGTGGGCCGAAGTCCCCCACGTAACCACGTTCCACAACGCCGACGCCACGTGGGTCGAGGCCCTGCGCCGCGAGCTCACCGAGGAGGCCGGGACCAAGGTCACCGCCCTGGCCGTGGTGGTCCGGGCCTTCGCTGAGATCTGCGCCGAGCACCCGAAGCTGAATGCCCATTTCGACAAGGAGGCCAACGAGCTGGTCCTCCTCGGCTCGAAGCACGTGGGCATCGCCACCGACACCGAGGAGGGCCTGGTGGTCCCGGTGGTCCGCGACGTGCAGGCCAAGGGCATCGTGACCGTCGCCCGGGAGATCGTGGACCTGGTGGAGGCGGCCCGGTCCCGCCGGGCCACGCCCGAGCAACTCACCGGCGGAACGGTCACCGTGACCAACGTGGGCACGTTCGGGTCGGACTACGGCACGCCGATCATCAACATCCCCGAGGTGGCCATCCTGGCCCTGGGCACCATCAAGCCCCGGGCCCTGGTGGTGGACGGCGAGGTCCAGGCTCGGCCGGCAGTGACCCTGTCGCTGTCGTTCGACCACCGGTTCGTCGACGGCGCGGAAGCCGACCGGGCCCTGACCGACCTCCGGAAGCTCCTGGAGAGCGCGTTCCGCCTGGGCGCGCTCCCCCGCGGGTGAAGATCGTCTCCCTGCTCCCGTCGGCCACCGAGATCGTGTTCGCCCTGGGCCTGGGCGAGCAGCTCGAGGGCGTGACCTACGAGTGCGACTTCCCCGACGCGGCGACTACGAAGCCGGTGGTGGTGGGGACGGCGCTCTCCCAGGACGGCCAGCTCTCGCCGCGGGAGATCGACGACGCCGTGCGCTCCCACATGGACGCCCGCCAGCCGATCTACGCCCTGAACGACGAGCTGATCCGCAAGATCCAGCCCGACCTGATCCTGGCCCAGGACCTGTGCCGGGTGTGCGCGGTGCCGTCGGGCCAGGTCCAGGAGGCGCTCGACAAGCTGGGCACCGACGCCGAGGTCATCTCCCTGGACCCGCCCGACCTGGAGGGGATCCTGTCCGGGATCCAGCGCGTGGGCCGGGCCACGGGGACCGAGGACCGGGCCCGGGAGGTGGTCGAGGACCTGCGGGGCCGGATCGCGGCGCTGAAGGCCGCCGCGGCCAGGCTGCCGGCCATCCGAACCCTGGCCCTGGAGTGGTCGGACCCGCCGTACGTGGGCGGGCACTGGGTGCCGGAGATGGTCCAGACGGTTGGCGGCCAGAACCTGCTGAACGAGCCCAAGGAGCGGTCCCGTACCGTGACCTGGCGGGAGGTCGCCGACGCCCAGCCCGAGGTCATCGTGTTCATGCCCTGCGGGTTCTACCTGGAAGAGGCCGAGGAGCAGGCCCGGCGCCTGTTCGAGGTCCCCGAGCTCGGGGCCACCACCGCAGTGTCCAGCGACGCGGTGTTCGCCGTGGACGCCACGTCGTACTTCTCGCGTCCGGGCCCGCGGATCGTGGATGGCATGGACGTCCTGGCCTGGGCCATCCACCCCGACGCGTATCCGGAGCCCCCGCCGGGACGGATCAGCCGGGTCCAGGCCTAGGGGCCAGCCCCCGAAGGCGGACCAGCAGGTCCCGGTCGCCGTCCACGTCGAAGGTCATCTCGCGCTCCAGCCGGTCCAGCAGGCCCTTCGCCATCCACGCGGGCGGGCGGTCGGCCACCTCGAGCTCGGGGAAGCGCATGTAGATCTCGGTCCGGTTCTCGGCTGTGAGGTAGGCCCACACGCCCTCTCCCCCGTCGTCGTAGCGCACCAGGAACCGTCGCTTCATGCGCGGGAGCCTATAGGCTTGGGCCCATGCGAGGGAAGAACCTGGTGACAACCGATCATGTGGGGCAGCGGGTGACGTTCCAGTACGAGCTTCCGAACGGGTACGTGAGCGAGGTGGTGGGCACCCTGGAGTGGTTCGACGAGGCCGCGGCCACCTTCGTGGTCAAGGACAAGGACGGACGCCTGGTGCGGGTTCCCGAGAAGGGCGTCCGCCACGGCAAGCCCGTCTAGCGCGAGCGGACCGGCAGGGTGAACGTGACGCGGGCTCCCCTGCCGGGGACGTTCTCGGCCCACACCTTCCCGCCGTGGGCCTGGGTGAGGCTCCGGACGATGTAGAGACCGAGCCCGACGCTTCCCTTGGCGGAGTCATCGCCGGCCTGACGGTAGCGCTCGAAGACGTGGGGTAGCTCCTTCTCTGGGATACCCCCGCCGTCGTCGGTGACGCTGACCCTGACGTCGCGCTCGGCGGGCTCGACGGCGATCAGGATCTGCCCCCCGGGGGAGGTGTACTTCACGGCGTTCTCCAGCAGGTTCATCAGGATGTGCTCGATCGCGTTCCGGTCGCCGTACGTCTCCGGGAGCTGAGAGGGCATCTCCACGTCCAGACGCCGGCCCTCCAGCATCCCCCCCACGGCCAGGACCTGCTCGTCCACGATCCGGCCCAGGTCCAGCGGCTCACGGGCCAGGGCCGGGGCGCCCTCCTCCAGCCGGGTGGCCTCGACGAGCTGCTCCACCATCTCCAGGATGCGCTTCCCCTGCCGCTCGATCACGTCGGTGAACGTGTGGGCCTGCTCGCTGTTCAGGTTGTCGCCGGCCCGGCGCAGGAGCTTGACGTAGCCGAGGATCGAAGTCAGTGGCGTCTTGAGGTCGTGGGTCAGCGTGGCCAGGAAGTCCCGTCGCTGGCGTTCCAGCTCGGCCAGCTCCGTGGACGTCTTGCGCTCCTGCTCGTACAGGCGGGCGTTGGCCAGCGCGGCCGCCGCCTGTGCGGCGAACGCGGTCAGGGCCCGCAGGTCGTGCTCCGAATACACCTTTCCGTTGCCCGACACGCTGACGTTGATCACGCCCAGGACCTCGTCCGAGGTGCGCATGGGCACGGACATGGCCGAGGCTACGGGACGGTCCTTGGGGATGAAAGCCTTGAAGCGGTCGTCACGAACGTCCCCACGAAGGACCACGGGTTGGAGGGACTCGGCCACCCATCCGGCCACGCCGTCTCCCAGCATGGCCACGCCATCCCGCATCGCGGCTTCGTCCAGGCCGGACGAGGCCACCATGCGCAGGACCCTCGTCTCGGGATCGAGGAGCATCACCGACGCCTCCGTGGCTCCCAGCAGGTCCCGAGCGGAGTCGAGGATCACCCCGTACACCTGATCCTGTGACAGCGAGCTGCTGACCGCCCGGCCGGCCTCGGTCAGGGCGGTCATGTCACGGAGGCGGCCCGACAGGGCCGTGGCCAGCACCCGCTCCTCGACCAGCGCTCGCTCGGCCTGCGACAGGCGCCGCTCGTGGAGGAAGGCGTAGGTGGCGAAGGCCACGGCCAGGACCACGAACCCCACGCGGACCACGGCCAGATCCAAGAACCTCAGCGGCCGGTCCAGGAGGGTCTCGGAGGCGATCGAGAATAGGACCACGCCGGCGGCCAGGAGGACGATGATCAGGAGCAGCAGCCCATGAAGCTGCCTCCGCCGCTGGCGGACGGCGCGGAGGTCTCGCGGGCGAGCACCCTCCAGGGTCTGGACGCTCACATCGAGACCCCCTGCCCGGGTACCACCTCGCCGACCACCGCGGCTCCGGCCGGAGCCAGGAGGTCCAGGGCCCCGCCGCCTCCGGGCGCGGCGAGGACCATCCCCAAGCCGAGATTGAACGTGCGAGCCATGTCTCCATGGGGTATGTCGGCACGTTCCGCAAGGAACGTGAACACCTCGGGCACGGCCCAGGCGGACCGATCCAGGGTGGCCCCCAGACCTTCGGGGAGCATCCGGGGGACGTTCTCCATCAGGCCCCCGCCGGTGATGTGGGCCGCGGCGTGGATAGCCCCGGCCCGGGCGGCGGCCAGGACAGGCTCCACATAGATGGCCGTGGGCTCCAGGAGGGCCCGGGCCAGCGGCATGCCTGCCCACGGCGCAGGCGCCTCCAGGTCCAGGCCCTCGATGGCCCGGCGGACCAGGCTGAACCCGTTGGCGTGCAGGCCGGTCGAGGGCAGACCGATCAGGAGGTCGCCCTCCCGGACCCGTTCGGGACCCAGGAGGTGATCCCGGGGGACCAGGCCAACGCAGAACCCGGCCAGGTCCAGGTGACCCCCCGGCATCACGCCGGGATGCTCGGCGGTCTCCCCGCCGAGCAGGGCGCACCCGGCCCGTCGGCAGCCTTCGGCCACCCCGGTCACCACCGTGGCCACCTCCTTGGGGACCAGCCGCTCCACGGCCACGTAGTCCAGGAAGAACAACGGCTCGGCGCCGGTGCACACCACGTCGTTGGCGCACATGGCCACCAGGTCGATCCCGATCGTGTCCAGCCGGGCGGCCCGGCGGGCCAGGTCCAGCTTGGTGCCCACGCCGTCCGTGGCCGCGGCCAGGAGGCGATCGTCCCCCAGGTCGAACAGCCCGGCGAACCCTCCGATACCGGAGACGACCTCCGGACGGGTGGCGGTTGCCGCGACGTCCCGGATCATGTCCACGGCCCTGGCGGCGGCGGCCAGGTCCACCCCGGCCCGGCGGTAGGCCTCGCTCATGGACCTATTCCCGGTGTTCGAGCAGGTCCTTGGTGGGCGCTCGCTCGGGGACGGGGACGGGGTACTGGCCGTCGAAGCACGCCCGGCAGAAGTCGGCTTCCGGGGCGCCGGTGGCGTCGACCACCGCCGGCAGCGAGAGATAGGACAGGGAGTCCGCGCCGATGAACTCGCGGACCTCGTCCACGGAGAGGTCGGATGCCACCAACTCCTGGCGGGTGGACATGTCGATGCCGTAGAAGCAGGGCCAGCGGATCGGCGGGCTGGTCACGCGGAGGTGTACCTCGGTGGCACCGGCCTCGCGGAGGAGCTGGACGATGGCCCGCGTGGTCGTGCCCCGGACGATCGAGTCGTCCACAACGGCCAGGCGCTTGCCCTTGATCACGTCGGGGACGGGGTTCAGTTTCAGGCGCACGCCCAGCTGGCGGAGGCTGGTGGTGGGCTGGATGAACGTCCGGTGGACGTAGCGGTTCTTCATCAGGCCCTCGCCGAAGGGGATGCCCGACGCCTCGGCGTAGCCCTGCGCTGCGGAGCTGGCCGTGTCAGGGATGGGGATGACCAGGTCGGCGTCCACCGGGGCCTCGCGGGCCAGGGCCCGCCCCATCTCCCGGCGGGCCCGGTGCACCGTCCGGCCGTACAGGTTGGAGTCGGCCCGGGCCAGGTACACGAACTCGAACAGGCACAGGGCCTTGCGGGGGCTGGGCGCGAAGCGCTCGGAGCGCAGGCCTCGGTCGT
>DASWKD010000101.1:0-8876 GCA_036396815.1 Actinomycetota bacterium
CGCTTTGGCTACCCCTTCGACCCTCGCAGTTTCAACCCGAGGTCCCGCAGCTGGTCGTCGGCGACCTCGGCGGGGGCCCCGGTCAGAAGGTCGGCGCCGGACTGGGTCTTGGGGAACGCGATCACCTCGCGGATGTTGCTCTCCCCGGCCAGGAGCATGGCCATCCGGTCGATGCCGAACGCGATCCCCCCGTGCGGCGGCACGCCGTACCGGAACGCCTCCAGGAGGAACCCGAACTTGGCCTCGGCCTCCTCCTTGGTCAGCCCGAGGGCGTCGAACACCGCGCGCTGGACGTCCCGGCGGTGGATCCGGATCGAGCCGCCGCCCAGCTCCCAGCCGTTCAGGACCACGTCGTACGCCCGGGCCAGCGCCGTCTCCGGCGCGAGATCCTCGGTGACCGGCGCGGTGAACGGGTGGTGGACGCTGACCCACCGCTCGTCTTCCTCGCTCCACTCGAACACGGGCGGCTCGGTGATCCACAGGAAGTCCCACCGTCCCTGGGGCACCATGTCCAGCCGCTCGGCCATGAGCCGGCGGAGGCCGTCCAGGACGGTGTTCGCCCGGCCCTCGGTGTCCGCAACGATCAGGGCCAGGTCGCCATCCCCCGCCCCGGTCTCCTTCCGGATCGCCGCCACCTCGTCCTCGGACAGGAACTTGGCCACCGGCGACTTCACCTCGTCACCGGCGAAGGCCATCCACACCAGGCCCGAGGCGCCGCGGCCCTGGGCCTCCACCACCAGCTCGTCGAGGTCCTTGCGCGACCATCCCGCCGCGCCCGGCGCGGCGAACCCCTTGACAACGCCGCCCGCGTCCAGGACCCCGGCGAAGGCCCGGAACCCCGTCCCGGCGAACGCCTTCGACAGGTCCCCCAGCTCCATCCCGTACCGCGTGTCGGGCTTGTCGGAGCCGTACCGGCGCATGGCCTCGGCGTACGTGAGGCGGGGG
Organism: Actinomycetota bacterium; assembly: GCA_036396815.1. Lineage (GTDB taxonomy): Bacteria > Actinomycetota > UBA4738 > UBA4738 > CALAEC01 > DASWKD01. The sequence continues at coordinate 946 of DASWKD010000101.1, forward strand.
AACGGCGTGGGGATGTCCACGTCCAGCACCGCCTTCCACACCCCAGCCAGCATCTCCTCGATCAGGGCCTGCACGTCCTCCTCGGCCACGAACGACATCTCCACGTCCAGCTGGGTGAACTCGGGCTGGCGGTCGGCCCGGAGGTCCTCGTCGCGGAAGCAGCGCACGATCTGGTAGTACCGGTCCAGCCCGGCAACCATCAGGATCTGCTTGAAGATCTGCGGCGACTGCGGGAGTGCGTAGAACGCCCCCGGCTGGAGGCGCGAGGGCACCAGGAAGTCCCGGGCCCCCTCCGGCGTGGACCGGGTCAGCATCGGCGTCTCGACCTCCACGAAGCCGTGCTCGTCGAAGTAGCGGTGGATGGCGGCGATGGCCCGGTGCCGGAGCCGCATCAGACGGGTCATCCGGGGGCGCCGGAGGTCCAGGTAGCGGTGGCGGAGGCGGAGGCGCTCGTCGGCCTGGAGGTCGTCCTCGATCGGGAACGGCGGGGTCTCCGCGGCCGACAGGACCTCCACGGACGAGGCGGCGACCTCGACCTCACCGGTGGGGAGCGAGGGGTTCACCGTGCCGTCAGGCCGCCGGCGGACCGTCCCCAGGATCCGGACCACGGTCTCCGACTTCAGGTCTGTGGCCACCGCGTGGGCCTCCGGCGCCTCCTGCGGGTGGAAGACCACCTGGGCCACGCCCTCGCGGTCGCGGAGGTCGATGAACAACACGCCGCCGTGGTCGCGCTCCCGCGACACCCATCCGCACAGGGCCACCTCATGCTCTTCGTGCTCGGCCCGGAGGTCTCCCGCGTAGTGCGTCCTCATCGGGACAGCCACGAGGCCACCTCCGTGCGCTTGACGCGCTCCTGCTCGCCGTCAGCCATGCGGCGCATCGTGACCACCCCGTCGGAGATCTCCTGCTCGCCGAGGATCGCCGCGTACCGGGCCCCGGCCCGGTCGGCCATCTTCAGCTGGGCCTTCATGGGCCGGTCCTCCAGCGAGGCCTCAGCGGATACGCCCTCGCTCCGGAGGTCGCGGACCAGGGCCCGGCCCTCCGCCGCGGCCTCCTCCCCCAGCGCCACCACGAACACGGCAACCGGCTCTCCGGCAGGCGATGCCGCGCCTTCCTCCTCGATGGCGATCAGGGCTCGCTCCAGCCCCAGCCCGAAGCCGATCCCCGGCGTGGGCGGGCCCCCGATGGCCTCGGCCAGGCCGTCGTAGCGGCCGCCGCCGCACAGCGTGGACTGCGTCGGCCCCAGGACCTCGCTGACGAACTCGAACGCGGTGCGCGTGTAGTAGTCCAGCCCGCGCACAAGACGGTGGTCCAAGGTGAACGCGATCCCCTCCTCCTCCAGGCCGGCTCGGACCTCGTCGAAATGGGCGCGGCACGCATCGTCCAGGAACTCCGTGATCTTCGGGGCATCCTCGGTTACCCGGCGGCACCCCTCCACCTTGCAGTCCAGGACGCGGAGGGGGTTCTGGAGCATCCGCTCCCGCGAGTCCTTGCACAGTGCGTCGGCGTGCTGCTTCAGGAAGTCGATCAGCGCGGTCCGGTACGCGGGCCGGCAGTGCTCGTCGCCGATCGAGTTCAGGTGCAGGGCGAACCGCGTGATCCCCAGCTCGGTCAGGTACCGATGACCGAGCGTGATCACCTCCACGTCCGCGCCGGGCGCGGCGCTCCCGATCGTCTCCACCCCGAACTGGGTGTGCTGGCGCATCCGGCCGGCCTGGGGGCGCTCGTGCCGGAACATCGGGACGATGTAGTAGGCCTTGAACGGCGTGGGCAGCTCCTGCCGGTGACCGAGGTACGCCCGGACCACGGATGCCGTGCCCTCCGGCCGAAGGGTCAGCGAGCGGCCGCCCTTGTCCTCGAACGTGTACATCTCCTTGGTCACGATGTCGGTGGACTCGCCGACGCCGCGGGCGAACAGCTCGGTGTGCTCGAAGGCCGGCGTCTCCACGGGCCGGAACCCGTAGATCCGGGCCAGGAACCGAGCCCGCCGGGCCAGCTCCTCGATGCGATCGGACCCCGGGGGGAGCAGGTCCTGGGTGCCGCGAGGTGGGTTGAACTCGGTCACTCGCGCGCTCCGGCCAGCTCCACCAGCCACGGGTTCGTGGCTCGCTCATCGCCCACCGAGGTGGCCGGGCCGTGGCCCGGGTACACGTTCAGGGCGTCGTCCAGCTCCAGGAACCGGCGGAGGCTCCGGCGCATGTCCCGGGGGCTGGAGTTGGGGAAATCGCTCCGCCCGACCGAGCCCCGGAACACCAGGTCCCCGCTGAACAGGAAGCCGTCGGTGACGAAGCACGCACTGCCCGGCGTGTGCCCGGGCGTGTGCAGGACCCCGAGCCGGAAGCCGCCGAATTCCACGACGTCCCCATCGGCCACGGTCCGGACCTGCGAGGGCCGGAGGTCGGCGTCGACCGGGTACCCGGCGCCCCATGCACGCTGATCGGCGAGGGCCAGCTCGTCGGCTTCGTGGATCACCAGCGGGACGTCCTCGCCGCACACAAGCGGCACCGCCCCGATGTGGTCGAAGTGCCCGTGGGTGGCCACCACCGCGGCCAGGCGCTTGCCGGCCCGGGCCACCATCTCCTTCACCAGGTCGGGCTCGAACCCCGGGTCGACCACCACCGCCTCGTCGGATCCGTCGGCCGACACCGCCCAGCAGTTCGTGGCGAAAGGGTTATCGGCCAGGACGTCCAGGAACATCGGGGGCCATGCTAGCGGAAACCCGCGATGCTCCTACCCCAGGGCTCCCTCCGGGAGATCCATCGTCAGACGGGCCGGGAACTGGACGCTGTCGTAGTAGATCGTCCACTCGGCGTCCTTGGGATCACCCACCACGCCGGCGCTGGTGGCCACCGGCTCCGAGGAGATCTGGAGGAGCAGCTCGGACTCCGCCACCGCGTCCAGCCCGGTGAACGTGGCCACCACCCGGGTGGGGTTCGTCCCGATGGCGGACCCGGGGACCGCGATCCTGCCCAGCCTGGTCCCCTCCGGGTACTCCCCATCCACCCACAGGTCGACGAACAGCGGGCCGCCGCCGTCGGGGAACGTCTGCGAGGACACGAACAGCTCCGCGGTGACATCCCCCTTGATCTCGAGGGGCTTGGACAGGGCCATCTGGTAGTTGGCCATGAACGGGTTCTGGTACTGATCCTGGTTCCCCGCCGCGGTCTTCGTGAAGCTGTTGGTCTCTCCACCGGTCGGCCGCTGCGGGGAGAGCGTGGACACAAGAGGAGCCTCGAGGCCGGTGTCTCCCACGGGCCGGTAGTGGCCTGCCATGGCGAGCTGCCCGGGGCGGTCGCCGCCGAGGTACAGGCGGGTCCGGGCGTCGGCGACCGGGTCCGGTGACTCCCCCTCCAGCTTGCCCGCGCACGCTGGGTGAGGGTCCTCCTCGACGCAGAGGAACCGCGGTCCGGGGTTGGCGAACGTGATCCGCAGGGTCAGGGGCTCATCCTTCTGCCCGGCGTAGTTCTTCACCTCGAAGGCCAGATCGGCGCAGTGCTCGATCCCGATAGCCTCAACAGCCTCCCCGTTGCCGTCGAGCGGGTTGAACGCCACCGAGTTGTCCACCTCGTTCCCCTGGCCGTCGTACACGTAGAGGTCGAAGTCGCCGTCCCCGGCCCAGTCCAGGGTGGCCAGGACGTCTCCGTACTGGAACGGGACCAGGTTGGCCCGAACATAGAACCAGGCCCCCGCGTGACGCCGTCCGGCCGGCGGGTACACCGCCTCCCCGAAATCGCTCCCCACCGACGCGGGGACCGGAGCGCTGAACTGATAGGTGCTGCCGTCCGGGGTGAGCTGCTCCCGGCCGTCGTCCGGGCCGCAGTCGAAGCTGGGCGGCAATGCCGAAGCCGGTGCGCTGAGCAGGGGAAGGGCCAGGGAAGCCGAGAGGGCGAGGGCGAGCGTCCGCTTCATGGGATTCCTCCTCTAATGGGCGTTGATAGAGAGATTCGCCGCCGGGAGCCCCGAATCCTCTTTTTCCGTCTCCGTCGGGGATACTGCTGGCCATGGCCCAACCGATGATCTCCCTCAGGGAGGTCACCAAGCGCTTCCCGGGCCCCGGAGAGGCGGCCGTGCGCGGCCTGTCGATGGACGTGGCCGAGGGCAACGTGGTGTGCCTGGTCGGGCCGTCCGGGTGCGGGAAGACAACCACGCTCAAGATGATCAACCGCCTGGTCGAGCCCACCTCGGGGACCATCACCGTGAACGGCGTGGACGTCATGAAGCAGGACCCGGTGGACCTCCGGCGGGGCATCGGGTACGTGATCCAGTCGATCGGCCTGCTCCCCCACCGGACCGTGGCCGAGAACATCGGCACGGTCCCCACGCTGGTGGGCTGGGAGGCGCAACGGATCGAGGCCCGGACCCGGGAGCTGGCCGGGATCCTCCACCTGGACCACGGCCTCCTGGCCCGGTACCCGGGAGAGCTGTCCGGCGGCCAGCGCCAGCGGGTGGGCGTGGCCCGGGCCCTGGCCGTGGATCCCCCGGTGATGCTGATGGACGAGCCGTTCGGAGCGGTGGACCCCATCATCCGCGCCAGGCTCCAGGACCAGTTCCTGGAGATCCAGCGGCGCCTGCGGAAGACCATCGTGTTCGTGACCCACGACATCGACGAGGCCATCAAGATGTCCGACCGGATGGCCATCCTGAACGTCGGCGGCGTGATCGAGCAGCACGCCCCGCCGGAAGAGATCCTCCGCCAGCCGGCCAACGCCTTCGTCAAGGACTTCGTGGGCTTCGAGCGCGGCCTCAAGCGCCTGGCCCTGGTCAGGGTGGCCGGCATCGAGGTGGAGAACGGGCCGGTGGTGGCCCCCGGCGCCACCCGCGACGAGGCCCTCGCGGCCATGGAGCGGTCGGGCTTCGACTGGGTCAGCGTGGTGGACGGCGGCGAGCTCCTGGGCTGGGTGGACCGGGACATGCTCGAGGGGCAGCGCACGGTCGGCGACGCCGGTCCCCGCCGGTTCAGCGCCTACGTCACCGCCGACAGCTCACTCCGCGAAGCCCTGGACTCGATCGTGTCCTCGCGGACCCAGGTGGCCGTGGTGGTCACCGAGGGCCAGCGGTACCGGGGCATCCTCACCCTGGACCGGGTCAGCCGGGAGATCGTTTCGTGAGTCCCGGCTTCTGGAACTGGGACTGGATGGGGCGCAACGCCGACGTCATCGGGGACCGCCTCCTCCAACACCTCATCCTGACCGGGCTGGCGGTGGGGATCGGACTGGTCATCGCCCTCCCGCTGGCCGTCGCGGCGTACCGGCACCCGCGGATCTATCCACCGGTGGCGTGGTTCACCGGCCTGCTGTACACGATCCCCAGCCTGGCCGCCCTGGCGATGCTGTATCCCCTGCTGGGGCTGTCCACGACCAACGCGGTCACCGTGCTGAGCAGCTACACGCTGCTGATCCTGGTGCGCAACACGGTCACCGGACTGCGCGGCGTTCCGGCCGACGTGAAGGAGGCCGCCCGCGGGATGGGCTACACCGACCGCCAGCTCCTGTGGAAGGTGGAGATGCCTCTGGCCCTGCCGGCCATCGTGGCCGGCATCCGGATCGCCACCGTGACCACGATCGGCCTGGTCACGGTGACCGCCCTGATCGGGCAGGGAGGCCTGGGGGCCCTCATGGTGGCCGGGTTCCGGCGCCTGTTCCCCAGGATCGCCATCCTCCTGGGGGTGACCCTGTCCGTGGCCCTGGCCGTGGCCGCCGACGGCGGGCTGCTGTGGATCCAGCGACTGCTGTCACCGTGGGCCCGCCGGACCCGGGAGCGTGCCACATGACCGAGAGTGGCTTCTTCTCATCGGTGGCCGAGTGGTTCGCCGACCCGCTCCACTGGCAGGGGCCGGCCGGGGTGCCGGAGCGCCTCCTGGAGCACGTCCAGCTCTCCGCCGCGGCGGTGCTGGTCGCGGCGGTCATCGCCCTTCCCCTGGGCCTGTACATCGGGCATACCAGGCGGTTCGCGTTCCTGGCCGTCTCGGTGACGAACATGGGCCGGGCCATCCCCTCGTTCGGGCTGCTGTTCCTGTTCTTCCTGGTGTTCGGCCTGGGACTGCGGTACCCGCTGTGGCTCCGCCCGGCCATCGTCCTGCCGCTGATCCTGCTGGCCATCCCGCCCATCCTGACCAACGCCTATGTGGGCATCCAGCAGGTCGATCCCGACACCCTGGAGGCCGGCCGGGGCATGGGCATGACCGAGCGCCGGCTCCTGCTGGGGGTGGAGGTCCCGCTGGCCTCGCCGCTGATCCTGGCCGGCCTGCGCACGGCCGCCGTCCAGGTGGTGGCCACGGCCACGCTGGCCGCGGTCCTGGGAGGGGGCGGCCTGGGCCGGTTCATCCTCGACGGGTTCGCGCTGGGCCAGAGCCCCCGGGGGCGGGCCCAGGTCTTCGCCGGGGCCATCCTGGTGGCCCTGCTGGCCATCCTCACCGAGGTGGCCTTCGCCCTGGTGGGGCGGTGGATCACGCCGCGGACGGCATCACGGGCCCGAGGGATGCCTTTCCAGGACGCGGCCCAGCTCGAGGGCCTGGGCGGCGAAGCGGCCGGGCCCTAACCGCGGGGAATACCGGACCAACCGATGGGTTGGTAGGGTCATCTGCTGGAGGGGGTCCGCTGGACCCCCCCGATAGAGAGGGGAGGATGACCCATGCGGACATCCCGCAATCCCGTCCTCGGGGCGGCCATCCTGGCACTGGTGCTCCTCGGAGCGGCCTGCGCCCAGGATCAGCCGGGTGGGGACGGAGGCGATGGCGACGGCGCCACCGTGGCCAGCACCCTGACGCTGGGCGGCCCGCCGGAGTGCCCGGAGCGGCCGTTCTGCATCCCGGGGCTGAAGGACGTGTACGGCGTGGAGTTCGGCACCTTCGTGCCGCTCGACGTGGGAGGGCCGCTCACCGTTGAGGCGCTCGAGGCCGGAGACATCGACGTGGCCCTGCTGTTCTCGACGTCCAGCGTGATCGGTGAGAACGGCTGGGTGGTCCTGGATGACGACAAGGCGCTCCAGAACGCCGAGAACATCACCCCGGTGGTTCGCAGCGAGGTCATGGACGAAACGATCCTCACGCGCCTTGACGCCATCAGCGCCGCACTGACCACCGAGAACATCACCGGGCTCAACGGCCGGGCGGAGATCGCCAGCGAGGATCCCGCCGACGTGGCCGCCGACTTCCTGGAGCAGAACGGCCTCCTCGAGGGGCCGGCCGGGAGCGGCAGCCTCACCGTCGGCGCGGTCGGGTTCGCCGAGAACCAGATCGTGGCCGAGATGTACGCCCAGACCCTGGAGGCCGCCGGGTACACGGTGGACCGACAGCTGACCCTGGAGTCGCGGGAGATCCTCCAGCCCGCGCTGGAGTCCGGGGACGTCGACATCGCGCCGGAGTACCTCAGCTCGCTCCTCCTGTTCCTGGACGCCGAGGCCACCGCGTCCGGCAACCCGGAAGAGGTGCGCGGCGCGTTGGAGCCGCTGCTGACGGACAAGGGCCAGAGCCTGCTCCTATCGTCCGAGGCCGATGACACGAATGCGTTCGTGGTCACCCAGGAGACCGCGGACCAGTACGGCCTGGTCGCGGTGAGCGACCTGGCCAAGCCGGCCGCGTAGCGCGAAGCACGAGAGGCCCCCGGCGCCGTCCGGGGGCCTCTGCCTATCCCGGGCCCAGCCGCTCCCCCGCCCGGACCGCCATCGGTAGCCGGTTCTGGGGCGGGGCCAGCGGGCACACCCACCGCGGGTCGTAGGAGCACGAGGGCTGGTACGCGAAGTTGAAGTCGAGGATCAGCAGGTCGCTCGCTGAACCCAGGTCCGCGCCCTTGATCGTGTCCAGGAGGTAGCGACCCGCGCCGTAGGTCTCGGTGCCACTGGTCTCGTCCTGGAAGGACAGGAAGATGCCTCCGCCGTAGACGTCGATCCAGTACACGTCGAGGCGGCGCTGCTCCCCGTACAGATCGAACAGC
>DASWKD010000102.1:0-3345 GCA_036396815.1 Actinomycetota bacterium
CCTGTTCGAGGAGCTGGCCGCCGATCCCCTGCTGAAGGACGGGTTCCTGTCCACGCCCGAGGTCCTGGGCGTGGAGCGGTTCACCGACTACGAGGTGGTGGTCCGGGTGGTGGCCGAGGTCCGGCCGTCACGGCGGATCGACATGGAGCGGACCCTCCGCCAGCGGGTCAAGGAGCGGTTCGACCGCGAGGGGATCGAGATCCCCTTCCCCCACCAGGTCATGATCTCCCGCCCCGACGGGTCCCCCGGCGGACCCACCCCGGGTGGCCCGCCGCCCAAGGCTTGACACCAGTCTCGAAACGGACCTTCCGGAACTTCGCGGAGCATCCTCACCTTCTTCCTACTCCGGGGTAGGGAAAGAGGGGAGGACGTGGAATACCCCCTGTAGGAGCCTCTCAGGAAACCGGATCAGAGGCCGATACGTAGGAAGAGAGAGGAGGGCGAGATGAACGGAGTGGCCAAGCAGTTCTGGAGCGAGGTCCTCGACATCCGCGCCCCCGTGGACGACGGTGGCCGGGGCCGCAAGACCGCCCGCCGGAGCCGGAAGTCCCAGAAGCGGACCCTCTCGAACCAGGCCCGCCGGACCTCCCGCCCGGCGGCCTGACCCCCCTCGTCGTCTGCTACCATCCCCCTGCCATGGCAGCCGTGTGCGAGATCTGTGGGCGCAAGCCGAGCTTCGGGATGCAGGTGAGCCACTCCCACCGCCGCTCCCCCCGCCGGTGGTCGCCGAACATCCAGAAGGTCCGGGTCCTCATCAAGGGCGTCCCCACCCGCACGCACGTGTGCACCAAGTGCCTCAAGGCCGGCAAGGTCGCCCGCGCCGTCTGAGAAGCCCTGCCCCATCGAGACCCCCCACCCCGCGCGGTTCGACGGACCTTTTCCTCTCTTGCTACCGCCGCGGTGGTCGGGGAGGAAAGCGTGCGGGGCTCGGGCAAGCTTTCCCGGTTCCCTACCGCCGCGGTGGTCGGGGAGGAAAGCGTGCGGGGGTTCGTCAGTCCGGGAGGTCCCAGCCGGGGTCGACCGGGCCGATCCCCTGCCCGATGACCAGGGCGTGGCGAATGGCCTCGGTGACGAACACCTTCCCCCGGGCCACGGCGTCCCGGAGTGAGGCCCCGCGGGCCAGGTGGGCCGTGATGGCCGCCGACAGGACGCAGCCCGTGCCGTGGGTGTGCGGGGTGTCGATCCGCTCCCCGGGGATGGGCTCCACGCCCTCCCCGGTGACCAGGAGGTCGGTGGCCTGACCGTCCTCGCGGTGCCCCCCCTTGACCAGGACGGCTCCGGGGCCCAGGTCGATGATGGCCCGGCCGGCCCGCTCCATGTCCTCGGCGGTCCGGACCTCGAACCCGGCCAACCCGGCCGCCTCGGGCAGGTTCGGCGTGACCAAAGTGGCCAGGGGGAGGATCGCGGTCCGAAGGGCGTCCACGGCGTCCTCCCGCAGGAGCGGGTGGCCGTGCTTCGACATGAACACCGGGTCCACCACCAGGTTCCGGACCCCGGTCTCGCGGAGGGCGTCGGCCGCGGCCTCGATGATCGGGGCCGAGGCCAGCATCCCGGTCTTGGCCGCGTCCGCGCCGATGTCGGTGACCACGGCCCGGATCTGCTCGGCTACCACGTCCGGCGGGATCTCGTGGTAGCCGCTAACGCCCTTCGTGTTCTGGACGGTCACCGCGGTGACGGCCGTGGTCCCGAACACGCCCAGGGCCTGGAACGTCTTGAGGTCGGCCTGGATCCCGGCCCCGCCGCCCGAGTCGGAGCCGGCCACGGCCAGCGCGCGGGGGACGTCAGGCAAAGTGATCCCACCCCGCCCGCTCCAGCGGACGCTCCACGCCGTCGGGGTCCAGGGCCGTGACGCCCGCGGTTGTCACGTCGCCGATCTCGGTGAGCGCGGTCCCGAACCGGTCCATCAGCTTCTGCCGGGTGGGCTCGACCACCTCGCGGGGCATGGTGGCCAGCAGCTCGTAGTCGTCCCCGCCACCCACCGCCAGGGACCAGGCGTCGGTGCCCAGGACCTGGGCCAGCCGCTCCAGGCCCGGGGCCAGGGGGACGTCGGCCAGGCGGAGCCGGGCCCCGACCGCGCTCTCCTGGCACAGCCGGTGGAGGTCGATGGCCAGACCGTCGGAGAGGTCGATCATGGCGCTGGCCCCGGCCTGGGCCAGCGTCTCTCCCTCGCCCACCCGAGCGTGGGGGCGGAGCAGCCGGCGGACGGCCTCCTTGCCGTCATCCGACCCGAGGGAGGCCCGCACGTCGTGCGGCGGCTTGCGGGACAGGGCCAGGCCGGCCGCGGCGCCGCCCAGGTCGCCGGTGACCACCAGGACGTCGCCGGGCCGGGCCCCCGACCGGGTCACGGCCTTGCCCTTGGCCACCGCCCCGATCGCGGTGACCCCGATGATCCGCTCCGCGGCCCGGGATAGGTCGCCGCCCACCACCGCCAGCCCGTACTCTCCGGCCGCCTCCCGCATCCCGCCGTACAGATCCATGACCCACGCCGGATCCACGTCCCGCTCCAGGCCCAGGGAGATCAGCGCGAAGCGGGGCCCGGCCCCCATGGCCGCCAGGTCGGACACGTTGACCGCGATGGCCTTGTAGCCCAGGTCGTGGGCGGACGTGGTGTCCAGGTCGAAGTGGACGGCCTCCACCAGCATGTCGGCGGTGAGGACCATGTGGGCCCGGCCGGGATCGACCACGGCGGCGTCGTCGCCCACGGGGATGACCACCCCCGGGGCCTCCTCGGAGACCACCTTGCGCAGGGCCGACAGGAGCTCGTCTTCGGTGAGTGGGGACATGCGGGTTTCCCTTCCCGGGCTCGCTCCACGATAATCCATCGAGAGCCATCTGCCAGGAGGAGGAGCGATGCCGGTCATCAACACGATCGAGCTGGAGGGCGTGTCCGAGAAGTCGTGGGGCGAGGCCGCCCGGGAGGCCCTTCGCGAGGCCTCCAAGACCATCCGGAACATCAACAAGCTGGAGGTCCTGAAGACCTCCACGGAGGTCGACGAGAACCGCGTGGCCCGGTACCGGACCGAGGTCCGCCTGTACTTCACGATCGAGTCCGAGCGCTCCTGAGGGCCCGGTCGGGGCCTAGTTCCCTGGGGTACACTCGGAGGGTTCTCCGTCCCTTCGAGCCGCCAGAGGTGAAGCCTTGACCCAGACGTTCGACAACCCCACCCCCCAAGAGCTGCGCGCGTTCAGCGAGGAGATGCCGAACGCCCAGATCACCGAGTACGGCAACGTCAACGTGCAGACCCGGGCCACCTCCCGCAGCGCCGGCAGCACCTACATCGTCACCGACGACCCCTCGATCACCAGCGGCCAGACCATCACCCGCCAGGAGTACGAGCGCATCGC
>DASWKD010000103.1:0-1675 GCA_036396815.1 Actinomycetota bacterium
ACGATCACGGCCGCCGACGCGGCCAGGATCCACGCCGTCCGCTTGTGGCGCTCGGGGACGTCCACCACGCTCTCCACGGCCACCCCGGGGGCCTTGTGGACCGGAGCCGGCGGGGGGCGCTTGCCGAACCGCCGCTGGTACACGGCCAGGACCTTCTCCGGGTTCAGGCCCAGGTACCGGGCGTAGGACCGGAGGAACCCGCGGACGTACACGTCGCCCAGGAGGACGTCGAAGCGCTCGCCCTCCAGGGCGTTCAGGTACTCGGTCTTGACCCGGGTCTCGCGGCTGGCCTCCTCGAGGCTCTTGCCGCGTCGCAGGCGGGCCGCTCGCAGGGCCCGCCCGATCCCGGTTCCGGTGGCTTGCTTCACGAAGGGTCTCAGGGGGGGTCGGGGTCCGGGCTATCCTAGCCCAGGTCCACCGTCCTCACGACCGGTCGGCCCGGCGGCCGGTCCCCGTGGTCCGGCCCGTGGCCGGCAGGGCCATCCCGAACGTGGACCCCGCCCCGACCTGCCCCTCCACCCACACCCGGCCCCCGTGCGCCTCCACGATGGCCTTGACCAGGTACAGGCCCAGGCCGTGGCCCGAGGTGTCCTCCGGATGGAGGCGCGAGAACTTCTTGAACAGCTTGCCGTGATCCTTGGGGTCGATGCCCGGACCCTGGTCGATGACCGTGATCGTGACCTCGTGCTCGTGCGGGATCGCCACCACCCGCACGGTGGTGCCCTCCGGCGAGTACTTCACCGCATTGGTCAGGAAGTTCAGCACGGCCTCCTGGACGCGGATCCGATCCACCCAGAGCTTCGGCACGGGTTCCCCGACCTCCAGCTCCACCGTGTGCGAGGGGGCGATGCGCCGGATCCCGCCCACGGCCTCGTCCAGGAGCTCGGCCAGCTCCACCGGCTCCCGGTCGCCGACCAGCGAGCCGGCGTCGGCCGCCGCGGCACGGACCACGCCGCGGACCAGCGAGGCCAGGTCCCGTCCGACCTCGGCGATGTTGGCCACGCCCTGCCGTCGCTCCTCCGCCTCGAACCGGTCCCAGTAGCGGAGGAGGAGGTCGGCCACCCCGACCACGGCGGTGGTCGGGGTCAGGATGTCGTGGGCCAGCATGGACAGGGTGGCCTCCCGGCGGCGGGAGTGGCCGTCGCGGTCGTCGGCGGCCCGGGCCTCCCGGAGGACCTCGATGATCTCCCGGAGATCGTATCCCTTGGCCGCCCGGCGCTCGGTCCACTCCTCCAGCAGGGTCAGGATCACCCGGGCCCCCGGGGCCACGCCCAGGAGCGGCGGGAGGGCCCACGCGCCCTCCTCGTCGGACGGAGACATGGCCACCACCACCAGGTCGGGGTGCAGGCGGGCCGACAGGATGGCCGCCTCCTTCGGGTCCGCGGCGTCCCCCACGACCTCGACGCCGTCCAGGGCCTCCAGGGCCTCGCTGAGGGACGTGCGGGCATCCTGCGGTGAGGCCACGACGACGGCGCGCAGGCTCCTCGTGGCGTTCATCCACCGTTCACGATACCTGGGGCCGGGCCGCGGAGGAAACCTACCCGGTACGGGCCTCCTGGGCCTCGGCCCACTCCTCCCAGGTCATGAGGACGTCCCGGGGCTTGGATCCCACCGAGGGCCCGACCACGCCCCGCTCCTCCAGGAGGTCCATCAGGCGGCCGGCCCGGGCGAAGCC
>DASWKD010000104.1:0-4178 GCA_036396815.1 Actinomycetota bacterium
GGCGCAGGTGGACGTGGCACAGCAGGACCTGGAGACGGCCCAGCAGGAAGAGCAGACCCTGCAGGCGGAGCTGGAGCGACTGCGTCAGGTCGAGCGTGAGGCTCCGCAGATCCGTGAAGAGCTGGCCGTCCTCCGGAAGCAGCTGCCGCCGGTGGCCGACCTGCCGGGCCTTATCAATCTCCTGCAGAGCGCGGCGGATCGCGCGGGCGTCGACTTCTTCGCCGTCTCGCCGGGAGACCCCGGAGTGGTCGAGGGAGCCCCCGCCGCCGAGATTCCGGCCCAGATCCAGGTGGTCGGAGGGTTCTTCCAGGTCGATGAGTTCCTGTTCCGGGTGGAGCAGCTCCGCCGAGCCGCAACGGTGGTGAACGTGAGCGTATCCGAGGCGGCCGCCGGCCTTCCTCAGGTCAGCGTGACGGTCGATGCACGGTTCTACACCACCGACGTGGACGCCGGACCAGGCAGCTCGTCCGCCACCGCGCCGGAGCCCGGCGCCAGTCCTTCGCCCGGAGCCAGTCCTTCGCCCGGCGCCACGCCGGGGACGATCGAGAGCCCGGAGGTATAAGGATGGCCATGTCTCCCCGAGACCGGAACGCCCTGATCGCGCTGGGCGTGATCGCTGTGGCGGCTCTCGCGTTCTTCCTCTTCGTCGGAGGGGGTGAGCCGGAGGAGCAGGCTGCCGCCCCCACGCCCTCTGTGGCGCCCCCTCCGGTGGTCGAACCGACACCGGAGGTCTCCCGCCCACGGTTCCGGTTCTTCTCCGGTCGCGATCCCTTCCTACCTCTGGTCAGCGACGAAGGTCCTGGTGCCCAGGGCACCACTCCCGCACAGACCGGGACCGACGGGGTGGAGGAGCCTCCTCCCGATGCCGAACAGACCGCCGGCGGGGGAGCCACCACACAGGTGGGGGGCCACTCCGTGACCCTGATCGACATCAGCGGGGACACCGTTCAGGTAGAGGTTGACGGCACGACCTACACGGTGTCCGAGGGTGAGCGGTTCGCCGGCACCTTCCGCCTCACGAACATCCAGGGATCGTGCGCCAGCTTCACCCACGGGGACGAGCCCTTCACCCTGTGCGAGGGAGGGGAGCGCAAGTGACGCCCCGCGCGGCCCGGCTCCCGGCGCCCTGACGCCGGGAGCCCAAGCTGCCGGCGGTTCGCGACTATGGGGGGACCGGCCGCCGGTTCGAGGGAGGCGGTCTTCGGACCGCCTCCCTCCATGTGCGGGTCGCTATCATGTCGGCCGGGATGGACCACTCGGCTCGCAGGGAACGCCTGATCGCCCGCCTCCCCGACCTGGGGATCGAGGCCCTGCTGGTCACCCGCCTCCCCAACGTTCGCTACCTCAGCGGGTTCACCGGGTCCAACGCTCAGGTCCTGCTCACGGCCGACAGTGCCGTGCTCCTGACGGACGGCCGCTACGGGGAGCAGGCCGGCAAGGAGGCCCCCGCTTTCGACCTGCACGTCTACACCGGGGCCATGATCCCGGCCCTGGGCGAGGCCCTGGGCCGCCTGGAGGTCGGCCTGCTGGGGTTCGAGGCGGCCGGGGTGACCTACCAGACCTTCCGCAGGCTCCAGGGGATCGAGGGCCTGCGCCTGGAGCCCACCGAGGGGGAGGTCGAGGGCCTCCGGTGGGTCAAGGACCGGGATGAGATCCGTCTGATCGAGGCCGCGCAGGCCCTGGCCGACGAGGCTTTCACCGGGATCCTGGCCAAGCTGGTGGAGAGCCGGACCGAGCAGGAGGTGGCTCTGGACCTCGAGCAGTCGATGCGGGCCCTGGGGGCGGACGCGGTGGCCTTCGACTCCATCGTGGCCTTCGGCGAGAACGCCGCCGAGCCCCACCACCGGCCGGGCCCTCGACCCCTCCGGCCGGGCGACCTGGTCAAGCTGGACTTCGGGTGCGTGGTCCAGGGGTACGCCTCCGACATGACCCGCACCGTGGCCTTCGGCCAGCCCGACCCCGAGCTCCGGGAGATCCATGACCTGGTGCGGCGGGCCCAGCAGGCCGGCATCGACGCCCTCCGGGCCGGGGCCACCGGAGCCCAGGTGGACGGGGCGGCCCGGGCGGTGATCGCGGACGCCGGTCACGGCGAGCGGTTCGGCCATTCCCTGGGCCACGGCATCGGCCTGGAGGTCCACGAGGGCCCAACCCTGCGCAAGGAGTCCGAAGACCGCCTGCCGGAAGGGACCGTGGTCACCGTGGAGCCCGGCGTGTACCTGCCGGGCCGGGGCGGGGTCAGGATCGAGGATATGGTGGAGGTCACCGAGGGGGGCTCCCGGCCGCTGCCGGGCTCCTCCCGCGACCTGATCGTCGTCTGAGGAGAGGCCCCAGTGAGCGTTTCGACCAACGACCTGAAGAACGGCATGACCCTGTCCCTGGAGAACGACGAGCTGTGGACGGTCCTGGAGTTCCTGCACCACAAGCCGGGGAAAGGCCAGGCCGTGGTCCGCACCAAGCTGCGCAACCTCAAGAGCGGGGCGGTGCAGGAGCGGACGTTCAAGGCCGACGAGAAGGTGGGCCTGGCCATCTTGGACCGCCGGGATATGCAGTACCTGTACCGGGAGGGCGATGCCCTGGTGTTCATGGACGGCGAGACCTACGAGCAGCACCACGTGCCGGCGGAGGTGGCCGGCGACGCCACCAAGTTCCTGGTGGAGGGGGCCAACGCCACGCTCCCCATGCACGAAGGCAACGCCATCGGTGTGGACCTGCCTGCCGCCGTGGTCCTGACGGTGGCCGAGACCGATCCGGGGGTGAAGGGCGACCGGGTCAGCGGGGCCACCAAGCCGGCCACGCTGGAGACCGGCATCACCGTGCAGGTCCCGCTGTTCGTGGACACGGGCGATCGCTTGAAGGTCGACACCCGGACCGGCGAGTACCTCACCCGAGAGAAGGGGTGATCCCGTGACCCGCCGCCACGATGCCCGGCGGCGGGCGTTCGACATCCTGTACCAGGCCGACGCCAGCGACCGCGATCCTGCGGAGGTGCTGGAAGAGCGCTCGGCCCTGGGAGAGGGGATGAACACGTTCACCCGGGAGCTGGTGCTCGGGGTGGCCGAGCGGATGTCCGAGCTCGACGCCCTGATCGGTGCCCACGCCGAGGGATGGACCGTGACCCGGCTGGCCTCCGTGGACCGGACCCTCCTCCGCGTGGCCTGCTACGAGATCCTCCACCGGGACGATATCCCCACCGCAGTGGCCATCGACGAGGCCGTGGACGCGGCCAAGGAGCTGTCCACCGAGCGGTCCGGTGGCTTCGTCAACGGGATCCTGGGCAAGATCGCCCGGGACCACGCCGGCACCGCGTGACGACCTGCGTCGCTTCAGCAGGCCTGGTGGGTGAACTCGAGCGGTCCCTGGGGACCGGGATCCACCGAGAGGATCCAGGCTCCGGCGGTGGCGGAAGCCTCGAAGCGGTACACGTCCTCGATCTCCCAGGCGTAGGCGGCGGCGTCCACGCAGGACCACCAGACGAAGTCGTCCCCGCTCCAGGAAGCGACGTTGGTGAAGGGCCGGACGTCCAGGACCTGACCTTGGTCAGAGCGTCCGAGGTGGACGGTGGCCGTCCCCGACACCAGCAGGGAGCCCTGCGACTCCTGGCACCCCTCGGCCTCATAGACCACGGTGACCCGGGCCCCGTAGTGGGCCGCCGGCCCCCAGCTCCGGTACGTCTGGACCCAGGGGAACACCGCGCACCCCTCGGATGCCTCGGTGGCGGCCCGGGACGCGGCGGGGGTCCCGATCACCAGCGCCAGGGCCAGGGGCACCGCGAACCGTCTCATGGTGCCATCATCGGCCGGACCCGGTTCCACTTGAATGGCCCGATAGGGCCAGATCTGTAGCGAGCGGCTACTCGGCCGGCTTCTCAGCCGGCTTCTCGGCCTCGTCCTCGCCAGCGTCGACGGCGCCCTCCTTCATGCCCTGCTTGAACTCCTTGGAGGCCTTGCCCATGGACCGGGCCATCTCGGGGAGCTTCTTGGCGCCGAACAGCAGGAGGACGATGACCAGGATGATGATCAGCTCGGGTGCTCCGATGCCCTGGAGGAACGCGATCACGTGAGGACCCCTTTCTGTCGAGGTCAAGGGTACACCCTGAGGGCCCGGAGGGGGCTGGGGTCTTTCCCCCACGCCGCACGGCTGATACACTCATTGGCGGAGCTTCCCCTTTAAGCCGGTCC
>DASWKD010000105.1:0-4693 GCA_036396815.1 Actinomycetota bacterium
ATGATGGATGCCCTGCTGGTCGCGGCGTGCGAGCACTCGGTGGTCGCGCCGTCGGTCCAGGCCGCGCGGTACGCGGCGTCGGCCGGCGTCCCCCTCCAGGCCGCGGTGGCCGCGGGGACCATCGCCCTGGGCGATCACCACGGGGGCGCGGTGGACGCCTGCGCCCGCGCGCTCCTGGACGCCCGGGAGAGCGGGCTGCCGGACACCGAGGCCGCCCGGCAGGTGAGCCTGGGCCTCAAGGAGGAGGGGAGGCGCCTGCCCGGCTTCGGGCACGTGGTGCACACCGCCGACCCCCGGGCCCGCCGGCTGTTCGCGGTGGCCGGGGACCTCGGCTTCCGCGGCCCCTGGTGCGCCCTGGCCGAGGCCTTCGAGGCCGTCACCGAGGACGTGTTCGGCAAGCGCCTGGCCATGAACGTGGACGGGGCCATGGGTGCGCTCCTGCTGGAGCTGGGCCTGGACCCGCGGCTGGGCAAGGCGTTCTACGTGATCGCCCGGGCCCCAGGCTTCGTGGCCCACGTCCACGAGGAGCAGACCCGGGAGCGCCCGTACCGCAGCGTGGCCTGGGAGGACGTGGACTACGACGGCCCCGAGCCCCGTCCCCTGCCCTGACCCCGGCTAGCCGGCGAGGGCGTCGAACGCGGCCCGGAGCTCGTCCTCTGGCGTCACCCCCTGGAGGGTGCGCGCCACCCGGTGCTCGGCGTCGAGGAGGTACAGCGTGGGGGTGCCGGTGATCCCGTACGCGTCCGCCAGGGCGTCGGTGCCGTCGTCGAGGAACGCCGGATGGGTGATCCCGGTGTCGGCGATGAACGCCTCGGGTGTGGGGCCCGGCCGGTGGTTCCGCCAGATGACCACGGAGCGGAACGCGAGCCCCGGGTAGTCGTCCGACAGGCGTTCGACGACCGGCATCTCCTCCCGGCACGCCGGGCACCACGGCGCCCAGAACGCCAGGACGACCGGTCCCTCGACGCCGTCAAGGGCCGCCGTCCCCCCTCCCACCAGCGGCGCTCGGAACGGGGGCCCGGCCACCCCTGCGGGCAGCAGCGTGGTCCGCGATCCGCCCTCGACCGTGACCCCGGAGGAGCCCTGTCCCTGGAGCCCGGCCACCGTGACCACGGCCACCAGGGCCAGGACGGCTCCGGCCGAGAGCATCGTCCGGCGGACGCGCCGCCTCCGGAGGTGTTCGATCCTGCCCCGGCCGCGCCGTCGCGAGACCGGGCGCTGCTTCACGCTCGTTGCCATCGGTCCACCCCCCATCCGTGCCTGCTCCAGGCCACCGCGATCAGGGCCAGCGCCAGGAACGCGGCCTCCCGGAGCATCTCCGTCCAGCCGATGCCGTCGCCGGGCCCGGCTTCCCCGAAGCACCCGCACTCGATCGGGAGGCCCCTGGCCCAGGCGCTGGCCATGCCGGCCGCGAACAGCACCAGCAAGCCGCCCGCGGCCAGGCCGGTCCCACGGGTGGCCAGGCCCAGGACCAGCAGGAGCCCGATGGCGATCTCCACCCACGGCAGGGCCAGCCCGGCGGCCCGCTCGGCCCATCCCGGCAGCAGCCGGTAGGCGGCCACCGCGGCCACCGAGCCGTCGAGGTCGAGGGCCTTGGGGATCCCCGCCCACAGGAACACGCCCCCCAGCCCCACCCGAGCCAGGGTGGCCGTCACCCCACGGACGCGCGGCGCCTCGGTCATCTCCATCCACCGTACGGGCGCGCATGACCCCCGCCGGAGGCCGATGGGCACGGGCCCGGAGGGACGTTCGGGCCTTTGGCGGGCTTCCAGCCGCCCCGATAGGCTGTCCCCGCGGACCAACCAATGGGAGGCGTCATGAAGCCGGAGGACGTTCGGAAGATCGGCGTGATCGGCTGCGGGATCATGGGCAGCGGGATCGTGGAGGTGGCGGCCAAGGCCGGAGCGGACGTGACCTACGTGGAGGTCGACGAGGACCGGGTCAAGAAGGGACGGGCGGCCATCGAGCGGTCCCTGGCCAAGGCCGTGGACCGGGGCAAGATCCCCGCCGAGGACCGGGACCAGGTCCTGGGCCGGATCACGGGCAGCTCGGACCTGGGCGACCTGGGTGATTCCGACCTGGTGATCGAGGCGGCCACCGAGGACCTCCAGACCAAGCTCGAGCTGTTCGCCAAGCTGGACGGGCTGACCAGGGACGACATCGTGCTGGCCACGAACACCTCCTCCTTGCCCATCGTCCGCATGGCCATGAAGACCAAGCGGCCCGAGCTGGTGGTGGGCATGCACTTCTTCAACCCGCCCCCCGTGATGAAGCTGATCGAGCTGATCCGGGCCATCACCACCTCGGACGAGACCATGGCCTTCGCCCGGGGCATGTCCGAGCGCTTCGGCAAGGTGGTGGTCACGGCCAAGGACCGGGCCGGGTTCATCGTCAACTACCTGCTGACCTACTACCTGAACAGCGCGATCCGCATGCTGGAGGAGAACTTCGCCACCAAGGAGGACATCGACACCGCGGTGAAGCTGGGCCTGGGCCATCCCATGGGCCCGTTCGAGCTCCTGGACCTGATCGGTCTGGACACCATGATGGCGGTGGCGGACGTCCTGTACGACGAGTTCAAGGACCCCGACGTCTCCCCGCCGCCCCTGGCCAAGCGGATGGTGGAGGCCGGGTACCTGGGCCGCAAGTCCGGCAAGGGCTTCTACGACCACGGCGGATGAGAGCGATCGACCTGCACGTCCACCTGCCCACGGACGAGTGGCTGGACAACGCCATCGGGCCCATGCTCCCGGCCACCGAGGCCTACTTCCGGCAGAAGCCGGAGCGCAAGACGCTGGACCAGGTGGCCGAGGAGTACCGGGACCTGGACGTCCTGGGCGTGGTTCTGGACTGGGACGACGAGTCGGTCACCGGCCGCCCGTGGCTGGGCAACGACTTCATGGCCGCCCTCGCCGAGCGGTACCCCGGCGTGCTGATGGGCTTCGGGTCGGTGGACCCCCACCACGAGAAGGCCGTGCAGGAGGTCGACCGGGTCGCGGACCTCGGCCTGAAGGGCCTGAAGTTCCACCCCACGATGCAGCGGTTCGACCCCGGGGATGAGGCCTTCTACGGCATCTACCAGCGGATGCAGGACCGGGGGTTGGTGGCCCTGTTCCACACCGGGACGTGCGGGATCGGGGCCGGGACCCCGGGGGCGTCGGGGACGAAGATCCGCTCCTCGCACCCCGGTTTCCTGGACGCGGTGGGGGCCGACTTCCCCGGGATCCAGTGGATCGCTGCCCACTTCGGGTGGCCGTGGACGGCCGAGTGCCTGGCCATCGCCCTGCACAAGTCCAACGTGTGGATCGAGCTCTCCGGGTGGGCCCCCGGGTACCTGCCCCCGGAGGTGGTCCGGGAGGCCGGGAAGCGGCTCAACGCCCAGACGCTGTTCGGCTCCGACTACCCGTTCATCCCCCTGGACCGGTGGTTCTCGGAGTTCGCGGCCCTGGACCTGGCCCCGGAGGCCGCCGAGCGCATCCTGTGGCGGAACGCCGCCGGGTTGCTCGGTCTGCCGGTCTGAGGGGGCCGTTCGGGCCCCCTGGGACGAAGAAATATCCGGGCGCAAGGCGCATCCTGCCCATACCGCCGATGCGATATCGCCTCCCCGGCAGGAGGTGAGGCGGGGGACGGCGAACCCTACCCATGAGAGGACCGACGCCACGCGCCGGGATCGAGATCATGAGCGAGCAGACCACCACCATCAGGATCCACCAGCGGCACACCAGTCCGGGCCCGCGGTGCATCGGCTCCGACCGGGTGCACATGACCGACGTGTGTCAGGACGTGAAGACCCTGTCCCAGGTGCTCCTGCTGTGCGAGCGCCGGTACGCCAACGCCATCTCCACGGGCGACCTGGAGAAGGCCGGCCGGTGGGCCAACGTGGGCCAAGCCGTCCTGCAGGCCCTGCGCCCCGAGCCGGCCACCGAGGCCTAGACCCCCCCTCGGGCTAGATCAGCGCGTCGAGAGCGGCTTCCAGATCGGTCTCGTCGTTGAAGGCGTGGAAGCCCAGGCGGAGGAACCCGCCGCGCACCGCGCCGATCACGCTGCGCTCGGCCAGCCTGGCCTGGAGGGCGTCGGCGTCGGAGACCACCACCCCCACGGTCTGGCTGGGGACCTCCTCGGGAACGAGGTCGAAGCCACGCTCCCGGGCTCCGTCCCGGAAGGCCCGGGACAGCGACAGGCACCGGGCCTCGACCTCGGCGGGGTCCAGGCCGGCCAGCAGCTCCAGCGCGGCCCGCGAGCCGATCCAGGGCAGCCAGGAGAACGAGGTGTCCAGGCGCGTGGCGCCGGGGCCCGGCTCCTGCCCGCTGCCGTAGTAGTCGGCGTAGGGGTCGGCGGGCGTGTGCCAGTTGGGGACGTGTGGGAGGAGGTCGGCGATGCGGTCCTGGCGGACGTGCATCCATGCCGCCCCGCGCACGCCGAGGAGCCACTTGTAGCCGTGGGCGGCCACGAAGTCGGCGCCGACCGCAGGCGCGTCGAACCGCAGGGCGCCCAGGGACTGGGTGAGGTTCACGAACAGCCGAGCGCCGGTCTCCCGGCATCGCTCGGCCAGGCGGCCGACGTCCACCCGGTAGCCGTTGGAGGACTGGACCTCGGTCACGGCCAGGAGCACGGTCTGCTCGTCCACCGCTGCGGCCAGGTCATCGGTGGGCACCACGCCGTCCCGGTGGGGGACCTCGACCACATCGAAGCC
>DASWKD010000106.1:0-2598 GCA_036396815.1 Actinomycetota bacterium
GTCCTAGGGGCCAACGAGGTCAACACGCTGGAGATGGCCTCCGCCTACGGGACGCTGGCCGCGGGTGGGCTGCGCGTCCCGCCGGTGGCCATCGAGCGGGTGACAGACGCCGGCGGGCGGCTCCTGTACTCGGCCCGGCCCGAGCCGCGGGAGGTGGTCTCCCCGGCGGTGGCCTGGGTGGTGACGCAGATCCTGCGCAAGGTGATCCTGTACGGGACCGGCATCTCGGCGAACATCGGCCGGCCCGCCGCCGGCAAGACGGGGACCGCCCAGCAGTGGCGGGACGCGTGGTTCGTGGGCTTCATCCCTCAGCTGGTGGCGGGGGTGTGGGTGGGCTTCCCTCGCGCGGCCATCTCCATGGTCCCTCCCAAGACCCGCCTCCGGGTGACGGGCGGGTCGTTCCCGGCCCAGATCTGGCACGCGTTCATGATGAAGGCCACCCGGGACATGCCGGTCCAGAACTTCGAGAAGCCCAGGGCCACGCAGGTCAGCGTGGCGGTGGACACGGCGCGAGGCTGCCTGGCGGATGAGCTGAGCCTGCCCGGGGACATCGAGACCATCACCTTCGTGGCCGGGACGCAGCCCAAACGGTGCAGGGACGGCTCCGTGGTCAATGGGGTCCCCCAGAGCGGGGTCGGCGTCCCGACCGTGGTGGGGATGCCCGTGGATGCGGCCGTCTCCCTCCTGGTTGAGAAGGGCTACACGACGTCCAGCGAGGAGGAGTACCACGCCGGGTACCCGCAGGGCACCGTGATCCGCCAGTATCCGGTGGGCGGGATCGCGGCGCCCAGCGGGACCCGGGTCCACCTGGTGGTGTCCACCCAGGCCAAGCCCTACGTGGTGGTGCCCAAGGTCAAGGGCCTGGCCCAGGCCCAGGCCAGGGCCAAGCTGGAAGCTGCGGGGTTCGCGGTGGCCATCCTCACCGCGTCCTCGATGAAGGCGGGCTACGGGCCCGGGATCGTGGTCTCGCAGTCCCCCAAGGGCGGCTCCGAACGGCCGGAGGGCTCCACGGTGACCATCACCGTGAACCCCTCGGCCTCGCCGGCTCCCTCCCCCACGTAGCAGGGCGAGACAGGAAGCGGCTCTCCGGGTCCACGAAGCGCCACGGCTTGGGAGCGGCCGGGTTCGCCCCCAACCCCACCCGCGGGGTCCGCACCGCCCGGGGGGCCCTGGCTCCTCCGGCGATCCACAGGTCCGGCCCCCGGACCAGGTCGGTCCCGTCAAGAGCCAGGGTGATCCCGAGGGCCTGGGACAGGCGACCCGGGCCGGCACACAGGAGGCGCTGGTCGCGGATCCCACGGAGCCGGGCCATCTCCTCGGCGCCCTCCATCGGCTCCAGGGCCCGGAGGAGCACGGCCTGAGCGTTCCCCGCGGTGACGTTCATGCAGTGATGGATCCCGTGGGACACGTACACGTAGGCGTGGCCGGCCGGGCCGAACATGGTCCGGTTCCGGGGTGTCTCTCCTCGGAACGAGTGACTGGCGGGGTCGTCGGGCCGATAGGCCTCGGTCTCCACGATGCGTCCGATCAGCAGCCCGGAAGGGGTCCGGCGGACCAGGAGGCGCCCCAGGAGGTCCCGGGCCAGGCGCAGCGCCGGGCGCTCGTAGAAGGACCGAGGGAGGGGTGCGGTCAGCGCCGCCCCTTGGCCAGGAACGTCCGCAGGCGGGCCAGGGGCCACGTGTTGATCACGTCGGCCCGGGACAGCCATCCCCGCTGGGCGGTGCCCACGCCGAAGCGCGTGAACCCGAGGTGGATCGTGGAATGGGAGTCGGTGTCCACAGCGAACCGCACGCCTTTCTCCCGGGCCCACATGATGTGCTCGTCCTTGAGGTCCAGCCGGTCGGGGAACGCGTTGATCTCCATGGCCGTGCCTGTGCGGGCCGCGGCCTCGAACACCGCGTCGAGGTCGAAGTCGATCGGCGGGCGTCGGTTCAGGATCCGGGCCGTGGGGTGACCGATGATGTTCACGTACGGGTGCTCCATGGCCCGGATGATGCGGCGGGTCATCTCGTCCTTCGACTGGTTGAAGTGCGAGTGGACGCTGGCCACCAGGACGTCGAAGCCCGCCAGGAAGTCCTCGTCCCAATCCACGGTGCCGTCGGCCTGGATGTTGAGCTCCGATCCATGGAGGAGAGTCATGGACGGGTGCTGCTTCTGGAGTTGGGCCAGTCGCTTGCGTTGGGCGAGGGCCTTCTCCCTGGTCATCCGCTGCATGTACAGGAGCTCGGCGTGGTCCGTGACCGCGTAGTACGCGTACTTGCGGGCCGCCGCGGCGGCCAGCATCTCCTCCAGCGTGGCCAGGCCATCGGTCAGGTCCGTGTGGGTG
This sequence comes from Actinomycetota bacterium, assembly GCA_036396815.1. Taxonomy (GTDB): domain Bacteria; phylum Actinomycetota; class UBA4738; order UBA4738; family CALAEC01; genus DASWKD01. The sequence goes on from DASWKD010000106.1 coordinate 2,327, forward strand.
TGCAGGTCGCCCTTCAGGTGGCGCTCCTGGACCAGGTCGGGCAGCTCACCGGCCAGAGCGGCCTGAACCTCGCCCCGGTCCTCTCGCAGCGTCGGCGGGATCCACGGCAGGCCCAGTCGCTCGTACACCTCCTCCTCGGTCTCGGCCACGATCAGCTTCCCGCTCTTGGCTCGGAACAGCCCGTACTCCGACAGCTTCATGCCCTTGCGGACCGCGATCTCCCGGATCCGCACGTTGTGGGCCTTGGACCCCGTGAAGTACTGGAGCGCCGC
>DASWKD010000107.1:0-5828 GCA_036396815.1 Actinomycetota bacterium
CCTCGGAGCGGATCTCCCGCCGGCTGGACCTGGAAGGGTTCGCGCCCGGGCCCTACACCCTGGAGGTGTCCAGCCCCGGGGTCGAGCGCCCCCTGCGGGAGGCCCGGGACTTCGCCCGGCACGTGGGGGAGAAGGTCAAGGTCCGGGTGTCCAACCCGGGCGACGGCCCCCGCACGCTGGTGGGCACCCTCACCGCGGCCGACGAGGAGGCCGTGACCGTGGCCACCGACCAGGGCGAGCGGCGGGTGGCCCTCGAGGACATCGACGCCGCCCGGACCGTCCTCGAGTGGGGTGGTGGGAAGTGACCGCCGAGCTGATCGAGGCCCTCCGGGAGCTGGAGCGGGAGAAGGGCATCTCCTTCGAGGTGATCCTCCGCGGGCTGGAGGAGGCCCTGGCCTCGGCCATGAAGACCTCGCTCCGGTCCAGCGGCGAGCTGCCGGAGGACGAGGAGGACGAGACCCACGACGTGCGCATGGCCATCGACCCCGAGGCGGAGAAGCTCGAGATGCGGGCCTGGGTCCAGGAGAAGGACGAGGAGGGCACCGTGCTCAGCGAGCGCGAGGTCGCCGTGTCCGAGGACTTCAAGGGCCGCATCGCCGCCCAGACCGCCAAGCAGGTCATCTTCCAGAAGCTCCGCGACGCGGAGCGGGAGATGACCTACGAGGAGTTCGCCGGCCGGGAGGGCGACGTGGTCACCGGGATCGTCCAGCAGCACTCGCACCGGTACACCCTGCTGGACCTGGGCAAGGTGGAAGCCCTGCTGCCGGTCCAGGAGCAGGTGCCCTCGGAGCCGTACCGGGCCAACGAGCGGCTCAAGGCCTACATCGTGGAGGTCCGCCGGACGGGCAAGGGCCCGCAGATCATCGTGTCCCGGACCCATCCCAACCTCCTGCGCAAGCTGTTCGAGCTGGAGGTGCCCGAGGTGGCCGACGGCCTAGTGGAGATCAAGACCGTGGCCCGGGAGCCGGGCCACCGCTCGAAGATCGCCGTTGTGTCCCACGAGCCGGGCGTGGACCCGGTCGGCGCGTGCGTGGGGCCCAAGGGCGGCCGCGTGCGAATGGTGGTCAACGAGCTGAAGGGCGAGAAGATCGACGTCGTCGAGTGGTCCGAGGACCAGGCCCGGTTCGTGGGCAACGCGCTGGCTCCGGCCAAGGTCACCCAGGTCCGGATCGACCAGGAGAACGGCGCGGCGCTGGTGGTGGTGCCCGACTACCAGCTGTCGCTGGCCATCGGCAAGGAGGGGCAGAACGCCCGCCTGGCCGCCCGCCTCACCGGCCTCCGGATCGACATCCGGAGCGAGTCCCAGATGGCCGAGGAGCAGGCCGCCTCGCGGGCCGCGGCGGCCCAGGCGTCCTCGGGCCAGCCGGGAGCGATGGAGGGCGCCGCCCCCCAGGAGCCGGCGCCCGCCCAGGAGGCCGCGGTCCAGCAGGACGCGCCGGCCGGGGAGGCCCCCGCATCCGACGGGGCCGCCGAGCCCCGGTGCAAGGCGGTGCTCGGCAGCGGCGAGCGGTGCTCGAACCTCGCCAAGCCGGGCTCGGAGTACTGCGGGATCCCGGCGCACCAGCGCCAGGCCGCGGCGACCCCGGGTGGGTGACCGCCGAGCCCGAGCGGACGTGCGTCGGATGCCGGCGGCGCGGCCCGAAGGGGGCGCTGATCCGGATCCACCGGGGGCCGGACGGCCCTGGGGTGGACCCGACCGGCGCCGGGCCGGGGCGAGGGGCCTACCTGCACCCCGGGTGCCTGGACCAGGGCCTGGACCGGCTGGCCCGGGCGCTGAGGGTATCCTTGTCCCCGGCAGAGCTGCGCGCCCTGCGCGCTGAGATGGAGAGGGAGCTGTGAGGATCCACGAGCTGGCCAAGGAATTCGGCCTCAAGAGCAAGGACTTGCTGGAGTCCCTGGAGCAGATGGGCTACGCGGGACTGACGGCCTCTTCCAGCGTGCCCGACGAGGCCGTCCCCCGGCTCCGGGCTTCGGGGGGCAAGGCCACCGCGGTCAGCAAGCCGAAGATGGTCACCGAGGAGCCCCTCCCCACACGCCGGGCCCGGAAGCCGGCCGCCGTGAAGAAGAAGGCCGCTCCGGCCAAGGTCAAGGAACCCGAACCCGAGCCGGAGCCTGAGCCCGAGCCGGAGCCCGTCGTCGAGGCGGAGCCGGCGCCGGTCCCCATCGCTCCCGGAGAAGCGGTCCGGGTGGGCCGGGGGGCCACGGTCAAGGAGATCGCCGAGAAGCTGGCCGTGGACCCCACCGCGGTGATCCGTAAGCTCCTGGAGATGGGGGAGATGGTGACCATCACCCAGTCCCTGTCCGACGAGGCCATCGGCCTGGTGGCCCACGAGTTCGGGTACGAGGCGGACATCGTCTCCCCCGAGGACGAGGATGAGCTGGAGGACGAGGAGCCCGAGGACCCGGAACGCCTCAAGCCCCGTCCCCCGGTGGTCACCGTGATGGGCCACGTGGATCACGGCAAGACGCTCCTCCTGGACGCGATCCGCAAGACCGACGTGATCTCCGGCGAGGCTGGGGGCATCACCCAGCACATCGGTGCCTACCAGGTGCACCACAACGGGAACGAGATCACGTTCATCGACACGCCCGGCCACGAGGCGTTCACCGCGATGCGGGCCCGCGGCGCCCAGGTCACCGACATCGCGGTCCTGGTGGTGGCGGCCGACGACGGCGTGATGCCCCAGACCATGGAGGCCATCGACCACGCCCGGGCCGCCCAGGTGCCCATCGTGGTGGCGGTGAACAAGGTGGACAAGCCCGAGGCCGACCCGGTCCGGGTCCGGACCCAGCTCTCCGAGCAGGGCATCCAGCCCTCGGAGTGGCAGGGCGAGCACGAGTTCGTGGACGTCTCGGCCAAGGCCGGCACGAACCTCGAGCAGCTGCTGGAGACGATCCTGGTGGTGGCCGAGCTGGAGGAGCTGAAGGCCGACCCCGACGCCACGCCCCGGGGGGTGACCATCGAGGCCCATCTGGACAAGGGACGGGGCCCGGTGGCCACCGTGCTGGTCCAGCGGGGGACCCTGATGGTGGGCGACGCGGTCGTGTCCGGCGCCGTCCACGGCAAGGTCCGGGCCATGTTCGACGAGAACGGCCACCCGGTGGAGGAGGCGCCGCCGGCCAAGCCGGTCCAGGTCCTGGGCTGGGAGCGGGTCCCCGAGGCCGGCGACGAGGTCCGGGTGGTCCACGACGAGCGCGAGGCCCGGCACCTGGCCCAGGAGCGCGAGACCCGCCTGCGGGCCGCCGAGTTCGTGGCCAGCCGCCCGGCCACCAGCCTGATGGACCTCCTGGCCGCGGCCCGGGAAGGCGAGATCTCCGAGCTCAACGTGGTCCTCAAGGCCGACACCCAGGGCTCCGTGGAGGCCCTGGCCGACGCCCTGGAGAAGATCGAGTCGGACGAGGTCCGGGTCCGGATCCTGCACAAGAGCGTGGGAGCCATCGCCGAGAGCGACGTGATGCTGGCCCAGGCCTCCCGAGCCATCGTGGTCGGGTTCAACGTCCGGCCCGACCCGAACGCCCGCGACGTGGCCGAGCAGGAGGGCGTGGACGTCCGCCTGTACCGCGTGATCTACCAGGCCGTGGACGACATCAAGCAGGCCTTGGCCGGCCTGCTGACCCCGGGTGCAGAAGAGGTGGAGCTGGGCCGGGCCGAGGTCCGGGCCACGTTCCGCGTGCCGCGCCTGGGCGTGGTGGCCGGGTGCATGGTGACCAGCGGCACCATCACTCGCGACGCCAGGGCCCGCCTGGTCCGGGACGGCACGGTGGTGTACGAGGGGAAGGTGGAGTCCCTCCGCCGGTTCAAGGACGACGTGCGCGAGGTCCGGGAGGGGTTCGAGTGCGGGATCGGGCTGGAGAAATTCCAGGACGTGAAGGAGGGCGACGTCATCGAGGCCTTCGAGGTCCGCGAGGTGGCCCGCTCGCTGTGACCGGGTGACCGGTGCTGGTCGCGCTGTGTTCGCTCGACATCCGGATCCCCGGATCGAGGTCGCTGAAGGAGAAGCGTCACGTGGTGAAGTCCCTGGTCTCCGGCCTCCGCGGGACGTTCAACGTGGCCGTGGCCGAGGTCGAGCACCAGGACCTCCGCCAGCGGGCCCGCCTGGGTGTGTCCGCGGTGGGCGCGGAGGGCTACCACCTCCGGAAGGTGATGCACCAGGTGGAGCGGTTCGCGGCCCGGCAGCCGGGTGTGGAGATCATCGACGCCACCGTGACGATCCACGGGCCCGATGACTGAGGAGACGATGTGACCGCCAGACCGGAACGGGTGGCCGAGGAGTTCCGCGAGGTCCTGGCGGAGGAGATCCCCAAGCTCAAGGATCCGCGGGTGGGCTTCGTCACCGTGACCCGGGTGGAGGTCACCCCGGACCTCCGGAAGGCGGTGATCTTCTACACGGTCTTGGGCGAGGACGCCGACCGCAAGGCGACCCGGGCCGGGCTCCGGTCCGCAGGGCCGCACCTCCGGGCCGAGCTGGGGCACCAGGTCCGGCTGAAGTTCACCCCGGAGCTCCGGTTCGAGGAGGACCAGGGCATGGCCAACGTGGCCCGGGTGGACGAGCTTCTCCGCGGCCTCCACCAGGAGGGGGACGACGATGCTTCCGGATGAGGCCCTGGACGCGGCCGCGGGAGCACTGGACGGAGCCACCAAGGTGGCCCTGGTGTGCCACGTGAACCCCGACGCCGACGCCATGGGCTCCATGCTCGGCCTGGCCGCCTTCCTGGCCGCCCGGGGGAAGGACGTGGCGGCCTCGTTCCCCAACGGCCTGGCCGAGGCCCCCCGGTGGCTGGAGGCCCTCCCCGGGCGCGAGCACCTGGTGGCCCCGGGCAAGATGCCCAAGGACCCCGACGTCACCGTGTCCCTGGACGCCGCGGACCGGGACCGGCTGGGGGGCCTGTCGCACCTGTTGGACAAGGCCACCACCTCGATCTGCGTGGACCACCACCGGACCAACCCGGGCTTCGGCGCGGTGAACCTGGTGGACCCGGAGGCATCGGCCACCGCGGAGATCGTGTTCCGGCTGATCGAGCGGATGGGTGGGCCCCTCACGCCCGACGTGGCCGCCTGCCTGTACGCGGGTCTGGTCACCGATACCGGCCGGTTCCAGTACGAGGCCGCCACGCCGGATGTGCTCCGCGTGGCCGCGGCCCTCCGCGAGCAGCCGTTCGACCACGTGGCCCTGGCCCAGGCCCTGTACGAAGACGGCTCGGTGGCCTACCTCCGCCTGCTGGGCCGCCTCCTGGAGCGGATCCAGCACGACGCCGGAGCGGACCTGGTATGGACCCACCTGACCCGCAAGGACCTGGAGGAGGCGGAGGTCCCCATCCAGGAGACCGACGACCTGATCGACGTGATCCGCACCGCCCGGGAGGCCGACGTGGCCGCGGTATTCAAGGAGCAGCGCGACGGCGGGTTCAAGGTCTCGCTGCGCTCCCGGGGCAAGACCGACGTGTCGGCGGTGGCCGCCGAGCGCGGGGGCGGGGGCCACCGCCTGGCCGCCGGCTACTCCTCGAAGGAAGGCCTGGAGGAGACGGTCCGCGACCTGACCGGGGCCCTGGCCGCGGCTCGGGCGTGACCGACGGCATCCTGCTGGTGGACAAGCCCGGAGGCATCACCTCGCACGACGCCGTGGATCGGGTCCGCCGGGCCCTGGGCGAGCGCAAGGTGGGCCACGCCGGGACTCTGGACCCGATGGCCACCGGGCTCCTGGTGATGGGCGTGGGCCGGGCCACACGGCTCCTGCGGTTCCTGGGGGATCTGGACAAGGAGTACCAGGCCACGGCCCGGCTGGGCGTGGAGACCGACACCCTGGATGCCGAAGGCCAGGTGGTCCGGA
>DASWKD010000108.1:0-4027 GCA_036396815.1 Actinomycetota bacterium
CCCGGGCCGCGGGGATCACGTTGGCGTGGTTGGGCAGGACGAACACCGTGCCGGCCAGTGCCTGGCGGAACGCGGCCACCAGGTCGCCCACCGAGGGGTTGCCGCCGGGCCCGCCCTCCACGACCACCGCGCCCAGCGACCGGAACAGCTCGACGAACCCCTGGCCCTCGGCCACGGCCACCAGAGCCGCGGGCCGGATGTCGGCGGGCTCGCGCACCGCCCGGGCCTGCCCGGCCAGGCAGGCCTCCTCGACCTGGTCGGTCAGCGAGGTGATCCGGATCTGCCGGGGCCGACCGGCGTCCAGCGCCTCCTCCACGGCCAGGCCGGGCTCGTTCGTGTGGACGTGGACGTTGAACATGCCGCCCCCGCCCACCACCACCAGCGAGTCGCCAAGGCCGGCTAGCCGGCGCTTCAGGCCGGGGATCGCGTCGTCGTCTGTCTCCAGCAGGTACATGACCTCGAAGCCGTACTCCAAGCCCACGGTCTCGCGGAACGGCTCCCGGCCGGCCCGGGCGCCCACCGGGCCCAGGGGGCCGATGTCCACCGACGGGTCGCGTCCATCGAGGGCCGCCGACAGGGCGTCGAACAGGAGCACCACGCCCTTCGCGCCGGCGTCCACCACGCCGGCCGCGGCCAGGACCGGGAGCTGCTCCCGGGTCCGCTCCAGGGAGGCGGTGGCCGCGTCCAGGGCGGCCCGGGCCACGGCAGCGCACGACGCCCCCTCGGCCAGCGTGCCGGCCGCCGCTTCGGCGGCGTCGCGGAGGACGGTGAGCATGGTGCCCTCCACGGGGTCGGCCACCGCGGCTCTGGCCTCCTCGGCCGCACCGGCCAGAGCCTCGGCCAGGTCCTGGGCGCTGGGATCATCGTGGGCGCTGAGGCGGGTGCACATGCCGCGGAGGACCTGGGACAGGATCACGCCGGAGTTGCCCCGGGCCCCCATCAGCGCCGCGCGGGAGATGGCCTCGGCCACCTCGGTCATCGGCGCGCCGTCCAGCTCGGCCAGGGCCTCGGCCACGGCCCGCTGGGTCAGGAGGAGGTTGGTCCCGGTGTCGCCGTCGGGCACGGGGTACACGTTGAGCGAGTCGATCTCCTCCCGATGGCGGTCGAGCGCCTCCAGGTACCGGGACATCGCATCCCGGAGCGTTCGCGCATCGAGGGTTGCCGGCATCGGGACCTCCGTGCGAGCGATTCTACCGGGAAGGATCCGGGAGGCATGTCCACTCGCACAAGCTTCTCGCCCTGCCGGATCGCGGGAGCGTTGTACGGTGGAGGCATGCGACGGGGTCTCGCCCTCCTGCTGCTGCTTGCCGCGTGTGCCGGGCCCACGGAGCCCGACGCCCGGCCCTCGCCCGAGGGGGCGCTGCTGCCTGAGGACCGGCTGGAGCTACCGGCCTACGACCTGGCCCAGTACCGGGCCATGATCCAGGAGCTGGAGGGCACGCCGGTGGTGGTCAACATCTGGGGATCGTGGTGCCCGCCGTGCCGGGTGGAGGCCCCGGATCTTGCCGACGTGTCCGCGGCCTACGAGGGCCGCGTCCAGTTCGTGGGCATCGACATCCTGGACGAGCGCCAGGCGGCCCGGGACTTCATCCTGGAGTTCGACTGGCAGTACCCGCACATCTTCGACCCCACCGGGGCCATCCGCGACGGCCTCGGCTACATCGGCCAGCCGGTGACCATCGTCCACGACGCGCAGGGCGCCGTGACGTTCGAGTGGACCGGCGCGGTTGCCGAGGCCCAGCTGACCGAGGAGATCGAGAAGGTCCTCTGACGGTTAGGGTGAGGTGATGCGCCGCCTCGCCCATCTGTCCCTGGCCGCGGGCATCGCCGCCTCCGCGCTCCTGCCGGCCCCCGCCGTCCCCGCGCCCGCCCGGGTCCGTGTGGAGGCCACGCCCGGCACCTCGCTCCTGGTGCACGGCGAGTACCCGCGGTCCACCTCGCGATGCGTCAACGCCGAGCAGCCGCTCCTGCACGCCCGGTACCGGGGGACGGTGGAGGTCCGCAAACAGGCCGACGGCTCGCTGTCGCTGATCGGGGAGCTGGGGTTCGAGGACTACGTGAAGGGGATCGCCGAGGTCCCCCGGTCCTGGCACATGGAGGCCCTCAGGGCCCAGGTCATCGCGGCCCGGACCTACGCCATGCGCCGGCTCCAGCTGGGGACGTCGGGTGGCCCTGGGTACGACCTGTGCGCGACCACGGCCTGCCAGGTGTACCTGGGGATGGGCGTGGAGGCCGGGCCGCATGGCGAGCGATGGGTCGAGGCGGTGGACCAGACCGCCGGCCAGGTCCTCCTGTACCAGGGGAAGCCGGCCGACACGCTGTACTCCTCCACCTCGCCCGGCTACACGCTGGGCAACGAGGTGGTGTTCGGCGGCGAGCCCCTCCCCTACCTGCGGCCGATGAAGGAGACGGACGACACCGGGTCCCCGGTGTCCCGGTGGACCGTGCGCATCCCGCTCCCCGACCTGGCCCGGTTCCTGTCCGCCCAGGGCCTGTGGCCCGGCGGTCCGATCACCGAGACCACGATCAGGAAAACGCGGATGGTCCTCCGCGGCGGTGGCGAGAAGCTGAACATCACCAACGAGGACCTCCGCGACGTGATGAACGCGGTGGCCGCGTGCCTGGACGCCGACTACCCGGCCCGGCGGAAGGACGGCTCGCGCCTGCCGCAGGCGGTGCCCTCGGACTGGTTCACGGCGTCCCGGGACGGCGACGACCTGCTCCTGGAGGGACGCGGGTGGGGCCACGCCGTGGGCATGGTCCAGTGGGGAGCGAAGGGCAAGGCCGACCGGGGCCTGGACCACCGGGAGATCCTGGCCGCGTACTACGGCGGCCTCCGGCCGGCGCCGGTCCGCACCCCGGACACGATCCGGGTCCTGATCGCCGAGGGCCTGACTCGGGTCACGATCGCCCCCCGGGGCCAGGCCCGGCTGGTGTCCGGCGGCACGTCCGGACCCCCCTGGCTGGTCAAGGGCGGCAAGCGCCTCAGGGTCCTGACCGGGGAGATGCCGCCGCCCTCCCTCCGGGTCCGCTCTGGGGAGCCGGCCCTCGGATCCGAGGGCATCGAGGTCCCGGTGCGCCTGTCCTCGGCGGCCAGGATCCGCCTGGAGGTCGTGGACGGGGACGAAGTCGTGGAGACCACACCGTGGCGACCGCTCGAGGAAGGCCCCGGGATCCTCCGCGAGACGCTAACCGCGTCCGGCGACGTCCTCCGGGTGGCCGCCGACGACGGGATCGACGTGGTCCGGGCGCCGGTCGGCGCGGCCCCCGCCGCGGCCCCGACCGCAACCGCGGCTCCGTCCCCGGCCGAGGCGGCGCCACCGGCCGCGCCGGCCTCCCGCGGGACCAGCCCCGCTGCGTGGGCGGCGGTGCCCCTCGTCCTCCTCCTGGCCCTGGCCGCGGTATGGTTGATCCGCCGATCCCGCACCGGAGCGCACCGACCATGATCCGGATCCTCACCGAGCACGTGCCCGTGGACAGCCGCGAGTGGCTGCTGTCGCACGGCGTCCGCGTCCTGATCATCGTGGCGGTGGCCGTGGTCGTGTCGTGGCTGGCCGGCCACGCCGTGCGGAGGATGCAGCGGCGCCTGGAGGGCGTGGACAGCGTGACCCAGGCCCTGGACGTCCAGCGGGTGACCACGCTGACCCACAGCCTTGCCTACGTGACCCGCATCGCCATCTGGACGCTGGCCCTCCTGATGGTCCTGGACCAGTTCGCGGTGAACCTGGCCCCCCTCCTGGCCGGGGCGGGGATCGCCGGCGTGGCCCTTGGGTTCGGGGCCCAGAGCCTGGTCAAGGACTTCCTGTCTGGCTTCTTCATCCTGCTCGAGAACCAGTTCGGGGTGGGAGACGTGATCGACGTCCAGACCTCCGGCGGCCCGATCACCGGGAAGGTCGAGCAGCTGTCGCTGCGCACCACGTGGCTCCGGTCCTACGACGGCACCGTGCACGTGGTCCCCAACGGCAACATCCAGGTGGTGGGGAACCGGTTCAAGGGGTGGGCCCGGGCCATCGTGGACGTGGGCGTG
>DASWKD010000109.1:0-5236 GCA_036396815.1 Actinomycetota bacterium
GATCTGTGGGCTTGGACGCCTTGAACGTCGTCGACATGATCGTCTCGGCGGCACCGGCTGGAACTTCCGCGAGGGCATCGCCCGAGGCGACCACCTTGTCGGCCGGCTGATGGTCGGCCGTGGCCACCAGGGGCTGGGCCACGATGGCCAGGAACAGCGCCCCCATGAGGATGTTCGTGACCGTGAGGTTCTTCCTCATCCTGTTGCCTCCTCTCCTCCCGCGTTCGCGGGTCTCGACGTTCCCTTCCCTTGGCCTGCTTGCGGCAAACATCCCTTTCCTACCATCCCCTCCACCTTGCCTTCGAAACCCATCAGGGCTGGTTGCCCGTGCCCGGCAGGTCGTCCGGCTTGCCCGTGGGGATCTCCTCGGGCCGGTGCTCCCCGTCCTTGCGGTGGTCCTCCGCCTTCGAGGACGCCAGCTCGGAGATCTCCTGGCCCTTGTCCCTACCCTCGGCCTCGGTGGTCCGGGCCAGGTCGGAGACGGCCTTGCCGTGGGCGCTGGCCTCGTCACCCTGAGCAGAGGCATGGCCGAGGACCTGCTGCTGGTGGTCGGCGCTGGCTTGGGCCAGGCCGGCCTCCCGGGCGGCCTCGGCCCGTTCGACCGCCTCGGCAGGGGCGGGAGGGGAGGTGGGGCCGTTGGGGAGGCCGTCCGGCAGGGCGGCCAGGGCTCCTCCACCCAGCGCGGCGGCCAGGCCCGCGGCGGCCAGCCACCGGGTGGGCCGGCCCCGGCGCGTGCCGGTGGCCGCGACCATCGCATCCAGGTGACGCCGGGTGGTACCCGGGTCCAGGTCCTCGATCAGGGCCCGGCGGAGCAGCACGGCTGTGTCTGATTCGGTGTGGAGTCTCATCTCATCCTGGTCATCGCCGGGGGGACCCATCAGGAAACGGGCTCCGGCGAGATCGTTCGGGCCAGGCTGGCCAGGGCCCGGCGATGGAGGGCCTTGACCGCCCCCTCCTGCCGGCCGGTGATCCGGGCCACCTCGGCCACCGGGAGGTCGGCGATCACCCGGAGCAGGACCACGGTCCGCTGGTCGGGGGTCAGGCCGGCCAGGGCCGATCTGGCCCAGGCCGCGCCCACCACCTCGCCCTGCGGGTCGGACACGACCACCTCCGGGAACCGGTCCGGCGGCACCAGGTCGATGACCCGGCGCCCCCGCCTCCGGCGCTCGTCGGTCAGGCGGCGGTGGGCGATGGTGAACATCCAGGACCGGAAGGCCGCTTCGTCGCCCCGGAACCGGGTCAGGCCCCGGACCATCCCCACGAAGGTGTCGGAGGTCAGGTCCTCGGGCTCGGCCGCCCCCTGGCCGCGGAGGTAGCCCAGGACGGCCGGGGCCAGGTCCCGGTACAGGGCGGCCAAGGCGTCCGGCCGCCTGCGGCGGGCCTCGGCCAGGGTCCGGGGGAACGAGGCTCCCAGGGGCATGGGGGTTCTTTCGCCGGCGACCCCCCGGAATCCTTCTACCGGAGCAAGCTCAGGAAGGCGGCCCGGTCGACGACCACACGCTTGTGGGACCCCCTGGCCAGCACGGTCTCGTCCTGCTCGGCCGTCACCGCGAAGGTCAGCCGCCGGCCCTCGACCGCGGTCAGGACGGCCTGAGCGGTCACCGTCGTCCCCGGGGCGGTGGGAGCGAGGTGATCCATCTCGATGCGCGCGCCCACCGTGGTCTGCCCCGGCTCCAGGGCGCCGGAGACAGCGCGCACCGCGGCTTCCTCCATCAGGGCCAGCAGGGCCGGCGTTCCCAGGACCGGCACGTCGCCCGATCCCAGGGCCTGGGCGGTCATCTCGGCGGTGACCGTGCGTTCCACGATGGCCCGGGCACCCGGTTCCAGCATCCCGGGAGCCTATCCGAGGCACGGGCCCCCTGGCCCCGATACGCTGGCCGGCGTGTTCGGGGGACGGGCCGGCGACCGGCGGCGGGGCATCGCCCGAGGGGTGCGGCTGGGGACCGCGGTGGTCGCCCTGGCTCTGGCCGGTGTGGGCGCTCGGATCCTGGCCGGGTACCAGTGGGAGCGGGTCACCGGGTACGCCACGCCGTTCGCCGTCGCGCTCGAGCCCGGCTCGTCCACCGAGCCGCTGACCGCCCGGGTCGTCGTGGTGGTCATCGAGGGCCTCCGCCAGGACGTGGCCGCCACGCTTCCCACCCTCCGGGCCCTCGGGGCGCAGGGCGTGAGCCTCACGGCCCGGGCCTCCCAGCCGTCCCTGGCGCTCCCGGCCTGGACCGAGCTCCTGACGGGCGCCCCGCCCGACGTCAGCGGGGTGACCACCGACCGGCGGACCGCGTCCGCGCCCGTGGACAGCGTCCTTCGGGAGGTGACCCTGGAAGGAGGGATCACCGCGGTGGCCGGCGGCCCCGGCTGGCGGACCCTGTTCGGCGACTGGGTGGCCGAGGGCTGGTACGGGCGGGCCACCGATGCGGCCGTCGGGGAGGAGGCTCTCCGTCTGCTCCAGGAGGCGGACCCCTCGCTCCTGGTCGTCCACCTGTCGGACGTGGACCGGGCGGGCCACGCCGGGGGCGTGGGCGACGGATACAGGGCCGCCGCGCAGAGGGCCGACGCCGTGGTGTCCCGGATGCTCGAGGTCACGGAGGGCACGGCCACGCTGGTGGTGACCTCGGGGCACGGGCACGTCGATCAGGGAGGCCACGGCGGCCCCGAGCCCGAGGTGCTCACGACCCCGCTGATCCTGGCGGGTCCCGGCGTGCGTCAGGTCTCGCAAGCCGAGGTGTCGCAGGCCGACGTGGCCCCGACCGTCGCCGCACTCCTCGGCGTACCCCGTCCCGTCCACGCCCTGGGCCGGCCGCTCTCGCTCCTCGATGCGGGGCCCGCGGAGCGATCCGAGATCGGCCAGGCCCACCGGGAGGTCTCGATCCGGTTCGCGTCCCGGGCCGCCGAGGAGATCGGGCGGGGGGCGTCTGGGCTGGCCACGCTCCAGGGCGCCCGGCGGGAGGAGGAGCGCAGCGCGATGCTGATCCGCCTCCCGCTGGCCGGGGCGTTCGTGCTCATCGCCGGGTGGGTGCTGTGGCGGACCCGCCGGGGCCTGGACCAGGCGGCCGTGGCGGCGGGGGCCGGCGTCGCGGTGGCCGTGGCCGCGCTCCTGTTCGTGGCCCGGGGTCTCAGCTTCTCCCTGTCCGAGGTCCCCGACGCGGATATCGGTCCCTTCCTCCTGACCCGGCTGATCGACGCCGTGGCGGCCGGTCTGGTGGGCGGCGCGGTGTGCGGCTGGGTGGCCGGCCGCCGGGGGCGTCCCCGGCCGTTCGCCGAGGGCCTGGCCACGGCGGCGTGGGCCATGGCCCTTCCGGCCCTGGGCTCGGCGCTGTTCTTCGCCCGGTTCGGCTGGTCGTTCCCCGGGCGGCTCCCGGACCTGTCGGCGGTGATCGCTCAGGCGGTGGGCCTGGTCGGTGTGTTCGGCCTGGGCCTGACCGCGGCGGCCGTCGGCCTGGCCGCCACCGGGGTGGCCTCGATCGCGTACCGGCGGGCCGGGGTCGAATAGGCTATGGCTCCCGCCGAGCGGGGATCATGAGAGGACCGTCGGGAGTCGTCGCGCTGGTGCTGGCCGAGACCGCCGTGGGCGGGTCTGCGGTGCTGTGGCTGGCGGGCTTCTGGACCGCGGTGAAGCGGGGCTTCTTCATCCTCACCACGGCGGTCGCCCTGGGTGCCGCCCTGCTGGCCACGGTGGCCGCGGGCTCCGGGGTGGATCCCGGAGGCCAGGTGGCCGTGGCCCTGATCGCCGCGCTGTCGGTGGTTCTGGGGCTGTCCCTGTCCGCCCTGATCCTGCGGTGGATGCGGCTGGGCCGGGCCCTGGGGCTGGTGTCCCTGCCGGTGGGCGTGGCCGCCCTTGTGGCCCTGGCCCGCCTGGTCTCTCCCACGTTCCCCCTGGCCCTGGTCCAGCTGCTGGCCGGGGCGGCGTTCATGGGCGCGGTCACGGACGGCCTCCTCCTCGGCCACTGGTACCTGGTGGACCGGCGCCTGCCCCGCGACCACATCCGGCGGGCAGCCGTGCTGCTGCTGGTGGCCGTGGCCCTGGAGGTGGCGGCCGTGCTGGCCGCCGGGTTCGGCGAGGTCCCGGTGGCCCCGGCGTTCAGCCCCCTGCTGGGCGTGGGCGGGCTGACCACCTGGCTGGCCCTGGGGATGGTGGGGGCCACGGCTCTGATCGCGGTGCTGATCCGGGCCAGCCTCCGGGGCGGCGAGGCCCGGGCCGTCCAGGCCGCCACCGGATTCTTCTACCTCGCGGTGATCACGGCGTTCGCCGGCGAGATGGCGGCCAAGGTCCGCTTCACCGCCTGATGGAGATCCGGTCGGCGGCGCTGATCCTCTCCGCGGTGGGCGCGGTGTCCATCGCCCTGGCCTGGCTGGCCATCCGGCACAACATCGCCTCGGTGTGGGGCGCCATGGGCCTGGTGGCCGGGCTCCTGGGCGTGGTGTCGCTGGCCAGCGAGCGGGTGGCGTTCATCGACCGGACCACGGTGCCGGCCTCCGCTGGCCTGGGGGTGGCGGCCGGCGTGATCCTGTACCTGGCCACGTGGGCGTTCCTGGCCGTGGCCGGCGGCTGGGGCCCGCTGGCCCGGCACACCGACGAGCTGTACGAGCACCGGCACGGCGTCACCCTGGCTCGGGCCCTGGCCATCGCCGTCCTGGTCGTGGCCCCCGCCGAGGAGCTGTTCTGGCGGGGCATGGTCCAGGGGGTGTTCTCCGCCGAGCTGGGGACCGCGGCCGGAGCGGCGGCGGGGTGGGCCCTGTACGTGGCGGCCAACGCGGCCAGCGGGAGCATCCCGGTGATCCTGGGGGTGGCGGTGGCCGGGGCGGCGTGGGCCGGCCTGGCCGTGTGGAGCGGAGGCGTGCTCGTGTCGATCGTCTGCCACGCGGTGTGGACGGGGCTGATGATCCTGCGCCGTCCCGGATGACCCTCCCGCCTGCCGCGGCCGAGGTCCTGCGGGCCGGGACGCTGTGCCACGTGGCCGCGAGCACCCCTCACGGTCCCCACGTGACCCCGGTGGTGTTCGTCCTGGATGGCGGCGAGGTGTGGGCCACCACGGCCCGGGGTGCGGCCAAGGTCCGGGCCTGGAAGCAGGACGGCCGGGGAGCCGGCCTGGTCACCGACGGCACGCGGTGGGTCTTCTTCCGGGGCCCGGTGCGCCTGTACGACCTCCTGGATCCCTCCACCTGGGGGCCGTCGCTGACCCGGGCGCCCCGGCTGACCAGAGCCTCGGTCCGGTTCACCGTGAAGAACGCTCGCTTCTTC
>DASWKD010000110.1:0-11891 GCA_036396815.1 Actinomycetota bacterium
CTCGGGATGGAACGAGGCGGCGGTGAGGCTCCCCTGCTCCACGACCACGGGGCGCCCCTCGTGCTCGGCCAGCACCGTAACCTCGGAGCCCACCCGGTCCACGACGGGGGCCCGGATGAACACCCCGCGCACGGGCCCCACCCCCGCCACGTCCACGTCTGCCTCGAACGAGTCCGTCTGCCGCCCGTATGCGTTGCGGGCCACCCGGATGTCCATCAGCTCCAGGAGCGGCTGGCCCTCGATCACCTCGCGAGCCAGCACGATCATCCCGGCGCACGTTCCCAGGACGGGCATCCCCTCCCGGGCCCGCCGGCGGATCGGATCCACCAGGCCGCGCTTCCGGGCCAATAGGGAGATGGCCGTGCTCTCCCCCCCGGGGATGGCCAGGCACCCCACCCGGTCGAGGTCCGCGGGCGTCCGAACCTCGATGGGTGCGGCGCCCAGGCCGCGGAGGACCGCGGCGTGCTCACGGAAATCGCCCTGGAGGGCCAGGACCCCGGCTTTCATGCATCAGATGATAGCGACCCGGCGAGTCGCTCGATCATCGGATCCGGGGATGGCCCGTCGTGACCAGGGACAACCACCCGGAATGACTATTCGGTCACCACCCGTCCGGGCCGAGGGTAGGGAGGACGATGGACGGCGTGGCGCGCGTGCTGCCGTACGCGACCGCCGGGGGCTTCCTGGCCCTGGCCCTGGTGGCCGCCGGTGCCTGGCTGCGCCGTCGCGACCGCCTCCGGGGGGACTTCGCCCTCGCCGCGGCCCTGCTGGGAGGCGTGGCCCTGGTGGAGCGCCTCCACGCCCTGACCGGCTACCGGTCCCACCTGCTGGAGGACCTGTCGATCGTGGCCTTCCTGGCCTCGGGGTACTGGCTGCTGATGCTCCGTCACCGGCTCATGCCGCTGTCGCCGCGGGCCTGGCGGCTGGCCACGCTCTCGGTGGTCCTGCTGGCGGGCCTGGGGATCGCCGCCCGGATCCCGCCCCGCCCCGATGCACCGCTGTCCGCGCTCCAGTCCGCGGTGGCCTTCGGCTTGATCGTGGCGTGGGGCGGGTGCGTGGTGGAACCCATCGTCCGGTTCTGGCGGGCCGCGTCGAGCAGGCCGGCCGTCCAGCGGGCCCGCCTGAAAGCCCTGGGCATGGGCTACGGAGGGATCGCCGCCGTCCTGGTGGTGGCGTTCCTGGCCAACCCCACCGCCGAGCACCGTGGCTTCGCGGTGACCGTCAACCTGGTGGCCCTGGCCCTCCTCCCGCTCCTCCACGCGGCGTTCGTCCCCCCCCGCTGGCTGCGCCGGACCTGGCGCGTCGAGGAGGAGGGCTCGATGGGCCGGGCCATGTCCCACCTCCTGGACGCCGAGCCCGACTCGAGGGCCATCGCCGGCCAGGCTGCCGCATGGGCGGCCCGCCTGGTGGGCGGTGAGGGAGCGCTGGTGGCCGGTCCCTCACGCATCCTGGCGTCCTTCGGGATGAGCGAGGGCGAAGCGCACGCGCTGTCCCGCTCGCTGACCGGCGTCCCGGGCCCCGCCGTGGTCCCACTGGACGCCCGGGCCTCCCGTCACGCCATCCACCTCCCGGCAGGGGTCGGCCCGGACCGCGGGACGCTGGCCGTGGTGTCGGGGCCGCTGACCCCGCTGTTCGGCCCGGACGAGATGGCCGCCCTGGGCAGGTTCGCCACCTCGGTGTGGGCCATCCTCGATCACGCCCGCCTGGTGGAGGCCCTCCGCCACGAGTCCCACCGCTACGAATCGCTCCTCCAGGCGGTCAGCGACCTGGGGGCCGGCGTGGTGGTCGTGGACGGCGTCCGGGTGGCCTGGGCGAACCAGGCCTACTGCCAGATCACCGGGTACTCGCTGGACGAGCTGCG
The DNA here is from genome assembly GCA_036396815.1 of Actinomycetota bacterium. Taxonomy (GTDB): domain Bacteria; phylum Actinomycetota; class UBA4738; order UBA4738; family CALAEC01; genus DASWKD01. Next base: position 1,862 of record DASWKD010000110.1, read on the forward strand.
GGCCCTCCCCTCGCTGATGCAGCTGGCGCCGCCCGAGGAGGTCGCCGCGCTCACCGAGCGAGCCAAGGCCCGCCGCTCCGGGGCGCCCACCGACGACCACTACGAGACCGCGCTCATCGACCGGAAGGGACAGCGGATCGAGGTCGAGGTCTCCGTGAAGCCCCTGAAGCGCGAGGGCAGGACCCAGTTCATCACCCTGATCCGGGACATCACGGCCCGCAAGCAGGCCGAGGAATCCCTCCGGCTGGGCTACGAGCGGGAGCGGGAGGCGGCCGCGCGCCTCCGGAGCCTCGACGAGATGAAGAACTCGTTCCTGATGGCCGTGTCGCACGAGCTGCGCACGCCGCTGACCGCGATCCTCGGCTTCGCCAAGACGCTCGAGCACCGGCACCTGGACCTGGAGGCTGCGGAGCGCGGCACCCTGCTGGAGCCGATCGCTCGCAACGCGGTGAAGCTCGAGCGCCTGCTGTCCGACCTCCTGGACCTGGACCGGATGCGCCGGGACCAGCTGACGCCGCGGGTCCGGCCCACCGATGTGGGCGCGCTGGTTCAGCGGGTGATCGAGGAGACCGCCGTCGGGAACCGGGTCCGCGCGGACCTCGGTCGCGTGACGGCCAGGGTGGACGGGGCCAAGGTGGAGCGGATCGTGGAGAACCTGCTGACCAACGCGGCCAAGTACGCGCCGGCCGACTCTGCCGTGTGGATCCGGGTGGCCGAGCAGGCCGGCGGGGTCCTGATCCTGGTCGAGGACGAGGGACCCGGCGTGCCGGAGGACCTCCGCGAGGCGATCTTCCAGCCGTTCCGGCAGGGACCGGCCGCCTCACCGCACGCTCCGGGCGTGGGCATCGGCCTGTCGCTGGTCACCCAGTTCGCGAAGCTGCACGATGGCAAAGCATGGGTGGAGAGAAGCTCACAGGGTGGGTCCGCCTTCCACGTGTGGCTGCCCCTCGACGGCCCCCGGGAGCGCGCTCCCGGCCCCACGACGGAGGGAGCACTCGCTCCAACACGGGAGCGGTGAGCTACCAGCCCCTCGTCTGGAGGAGCCCGTCCTCTCCGAGCGTGGAGATCTCGATGCCCTTCATCGGCTCACCGAGCCCGGCCGACACCTTGGCCAGGACGTCGGGGTCCTTGTAGGACGTGGTGGCCTCAACGATGGCCGCCGCGCGGTGCGCCGGGTCATCGGACTTGAAGATCCCCGAGCCAACGAACACGCCGTCAACACCCAGCTGCATCATGAGCGCGGCGTCGGCGGGGGTGGCCAGCCCACCGGCCGCGAAGTTGACCACGGGGAGCTTCCCCGTCTCGGCCACCTGGCGGACCAGCTCCAGCGGAGCGTTGAGCTCCTTGGAGGCGGCCACCAGCTCGTCGGCGGGCTGACCCTTCAGACGGGCCAGCTGGCCGTTGATGGTCCGGACGTGACGCACGGCCTCGACCACGTTGCCGGTGCCGGCCTCGCCCTTGGTCCGGATCATGGCCGCGCCCTCGGCCAGACGGCGGAGGGCCTCACCCAGGTCCCGGGCCCCGCACACGAACGGCACCGTGAACCGCCACTTGTCGATATGGTGGGCCTCGTCGGCCGGGGTCAGGACCTCGGACTCGTCGATGTAATCGGCGCCCAGGGACTCCAGGATCTGGGCCTCCACGAAATGCCCGATGCGGCACTTGGCCATGACCGGGATCGACACGGCGTCCATGATCTCCCGGACCCTGGTGGGGTCGGCCATCCGGGCCACGCCGCCCTCGGCCCGGATGTCGGCCGGCACACGCTCCAGGGCCATGACGGCCACCGCGCCCGCGTCCTCGGCGATGGTGGCCTGCTCGGCGGTGGTCACGTCCATGATGACCCCGCCCTTGAGCATCTCGGCCAGCCCCGACTTGACCCGGAAGGTCCCGGTCTCCCGCTCCATGCGTGCCTCCTCGACGGATCCCGAACCCTCAGGATACGCCGCCGGGCCGGGGACCGCCGATCCCAAGGCCTAGGAGAACGAGAACGGGAGGTCGCGGGGGAACAGCTCCACCCAGGTGTGGCCGGGCTTGAGGCTGATCGGCTCGCCGGCGGCGTCGAGGTACTCGGTGGCCTCGCCCTTGGACGCACGGGTCCAGGTTCCCTCGATCACCCGTCCGTCGCGGAACACGTAGGCCTTCCCCTCCCCGATCACGTCGATCTCCGGGGACGGGTTGCCCGCGGCGTCGATGATGGCCCCGGGCCGGACCTTCACGATCTGGACCACGACGTTGTCGGTGGACACCGCGCCCTGCTCCAGCTTGTGCCGGTCGTCGTCGTGGAACCGGAACCACACCCCCCGCTTCGGGTTCCATTTCCACAGCACGTTGGCGAACGGGGAGAAGGGAGCCTCGATGCGCTTGGCGGCCTTCGTCGTTGCCGGGTCGGGGGCCTCGGCATCGAAGCTGAACGCGGGGTCGGCGGGCGGAGCCCCCTCATCGGTGACGTCCAGGAACTCCGAGGACGAGATGAACAGGTTGTGCGGGGCGCTCCGAGAGGGATCCTTGTGGTACAGGGGCTCCTGCTTCACGAAGTTCAGGTCCACCAGGTCCGCCTGCCGGATGGCCCGGAACACCTGGTCCACCCCTCCCGCGTAGGCGAACAGCGGCCGGCCGTACTGGCGAAGGATGTCGGGATCCACCAGGCGGGCGCTCCGCACCGGCCCGATCCGGTCGGCCCCGCCGCACTGGTAGACGGCGATGAACCGGGTGATGCCCCCTTCCACGGGCTCCTCGAACACCACGTCCGCCGCCCCCAGGCCGGCCTGGGGGCGGGCCTCGGCGATGTTCTCCACCTTGACGGCCAGGACGGGGTTCTCCACCAGCTCCGGCGGCGATGCCTCCTGGCCGGTCAGCGGGCATGGCGGCGGCGGATCGGGCGCCACGATGTCCCCGATGATCGGGACGTCGGTCCCGGTCAGGGCGGCGTAGCCGAACGCCGCGACGCCCAGGGCAACCACGGCGCCCAGCGAGCCGAGCACGATCTTTCCACGACGGGTCATCGAGGGGGGGACCTCCTGGGTATGGCCCGGATGCTATCCGCGTACAGGGGTGGCTTCAATCACATTTCTTCGAGGATACGGATCCGCTCGGCGATCGGCGGGTGGGTGGAGAACAGCCGCTCCCACCTGCTCACACCCTCACCGGGCACCCGGGAAGGCTGGTTCAGCCACAGGTGGGCCGTGGCCTCGTTGGCCACCCGCATCTGGTTCGGGGACCCCGCGATCTTGCGCAGGGCCGAGGCCAGCCCGGGCGGGTACCTGGTCATCAGGGCTCCGTCGGCGTCGGCCAGGTACTCGCGCCGGCGGGACACCGCCAGCTGGATCAGCTGGGCTCCGATCGGAGCGAGGACCGAGAGCACCAGGCCGACCACGAACAGCACCGCGGCGACCGGGGCCCCCTTCTCCCCCCGGCCCGCCCGCCGGCCGCCCCAGAAGAAGGCCCGTCGCATCCACGCCGCCAGCAGGACCACCACGCCGACCAGCGTGGCCACCAGCGTGCCCACCAGGATGTCCCGGTTCTTGACATGGGACAGCTCGTGGGCCACCACGCCCTCCAGCTCCACGCGGTTCAGGGTGTCCATCAGGCCCTGGGTCACGGCGATCGAGGCGTGCTCCGGATCGCGGCCGGTGGCGAAGGCGTTCGGGGCCGGTTCGGGGATCACGTACACCTTGGGCATGGGCACGCCTGAGGCGATGGCCAGCCCCTCGACCACGTTGAGCAGGCGGGCGTGCTCCTCCCTGGTGGCCGGGCGGGCCCGGCTGACCCGGAGCACCACCTTGTCCCCGTACCGGTAGGAGACCACCGACATCACCAGGGCGATGACCAAGGCCACGATGGCTCCGGCCCACCCGAAGTCCAGGAGGAGGCCGAACAGGTAGCCGAACCCCACGGCCAGGGTCAGGACGAGCAGAACCAGCAGGACGGACCGCCAGCGGTTCCGAGCGATCTGCTCGTACACGTTAGGGCTGGACGCTCACCGGGCCGCGCGACTCCTCCTCGGCCTCGAAGAACTCGCGCGGCTCGAAGCTGGCGATGCGGGCCACGATCAACGACGGGAACTGCTGGGTGATCGTGTTGTACCGCATCACTTGGTCGTTGTAGAACTGCCGGGCGAAGGCGATCTTGCTCTCGGTGGCGGTCAGCTCCTCCTGCAGGGCCAGGAAGTTCTGGTTGGCCTTCAGCTCCGGGTAGCTCTCGGCCAGGGCGAACAGCTGGCGCAGGTTCTGGGTGATCTCGGTCTCGGCCTGGGCCTGGTCGTGCACGGAGCCCGCGGCGATGGCCCGGGTCCGGGCCTCGGTCACCCGCTCGAACAGCTGGCGCTCATGGGCCGCGTACCCCTTCACCGACTCCACCAGGTTGGGTATCAGGTCGTACCGGCGCCGGAGCTGGACGTCGATCCCCGACCAGGAGTTGTTCACGCGGTTCCGGTGGCGGACCAGCCGGTTGAACTCCAGGATGCCGTACAGGAGCAGCACAGCGGGTATGGCCACCAGGACCCAGGCGATCCAAGACATCGGGCGGAATCGTAGCAGACGCCCTCGGGGAACTTGCGTTCCCTAGATGAGATTGATTATCATTCTCATATGCACAGGTCCCTGGCGCTTCCCCTGGCGCTCCTGGCCGCCTGCACGCCCGGTGATGACCGGGACGGACGGGTCACCGTCGTGGCCTCCGTCTACCCCCTGGCCTTCGTAGCCGAGCGGGTGGGCGGACCTGCGGTGGAGGTGATCGACCTCACCCCTCCCGGGTCCGACGCCCACGACGTGGAGCTGTCCCTCGACGACCGCACGGCCATCGAGGGCGCCGACGTGGTGGCCTACCTGGGCCCGATCGGCTTCCAGCCCCAGGTGGAGGCGGCGGTGCTGGAGACCGAGGCCCGGGTGGCCGACTACAGCGCGGGCCGGCCGGGGATCGAGGACGACCCACACGTGTGGCTGTGGCCCCGGTTCGCCGAAGAGGCGGCCGAGGGCATCGTCGATGCGCTGGGCGAGGCGGATCCTGCCGGCCGGGACGGCTACCAGGCCCGATACGAGCGTCTGTTCCGCGAGACCGTTCGACTCGAAGGCGAGCTCGCGGGCGCGATCCAACGGTGCACGTTCACCATGGCCATCGTCACGCACGAGGCGTTCGGGGCACTTCTCCCGGAGCCCTACCGGCAGCTCGGCCTGAGCGGACCGGACCCCGAGGGCGAGCCCACCGTCGACCGCCTCCGCCAGGCGGAGGCCGCGGTGTCTTCGGGCCAGGCTGGCGCGGTGTTCTACGAGGAGACCGACGAGGGCCGGCGGGTGGGCCGTGCCGTGGCCGGCGACCTCGGCGTCCGGGCGCTCCCCCTGTGGACGCTGGAATCGAGGCCGGCGTCCGGCGACTACTTCTCCAGGATGCGAGACAACATACGCTCGCTGAAGGAGGGACTGGGATGCCAGGGACCGGCGCTGTTGAGCTGACCGGGGTCCGGTTCGGGTTTGGCCCCGTGCCGATCTTCGAGGGTGCCGACCTGTCCGTGCGTCCGGGAACGCTGGCCGTGGTCACCGGGCCCAACGGCTCGGGCAAGTCCACGCTGCTCAAGCTGCTCCTCGGCCTCCTGGAGCCCGCCGCCGGGACGATCCGCGTGCTGGGGGAGCCGGCCGGACGGGCCACCGCGCTCCGCCGGATCGGGTACGCGCCGCAAGGTGCGGGCGGAGCCAGCGTCCTGCCGATCTCCGTGTCCGAGGTCGTGGCCGCCGGCGTCACCCCTCGCAAGCGCTTCCTCCAGCCGTTCGGCCGCCTGGACTGGCGGCTGGTCAACGAGGCCCTGGACGCCGTCGGGCTGGGCGACCTGTCCAGAGAATGCGTGTTCGAGCTGTCCGGCGGCCAGCAGCAGCGTGCCGTCCTGGCCCGGGCCCTGGTCGGCGATCCCGAGCTCCTGCTCCTGGACGAGCCGACCACGGGGATCGACCGGGCCTTCCGTCCCCGCCTCCTGGCCGAGCTCCGCCGCCGGGCCGACGCCGGGGCAACGGTGATCGTGGTGTCCCACGACCCCGAGGACTTCCACGAGATCGTGGACCGGGTCCTGGCCCTGGAGGACGGGAAGATCGGCGACATCTCCCACCAGGAGTTCCACGAGGTGACCGGCCGATGATCGACCTGCTGACCCACGACTTCGGGCGCAAGGCCCTGATCGCGGCGATGGCCGTGGGGCTGGCCGCGCCGGTGGTAGGAGCGTTCCTGGTCCAGCGAAGGATGTCGCTGATCGGTGACGGGATCGGGCATCTGGCCCTGGCCGGGGTGGCCCTCGGCGCGCTGATCGGCGTGGCCGGGGTGTGGGGGGCGCTGGTGGTGGCCATCCTGGGAGCCATCGCCCTGGAGGCCCTCCGGGCCCGGGGGCGGCTGACCGGCGACCTGTCGCTGGCCCTGGTGTTCTACCTGGGCATCGCGGCCGGGGTTGTGGGCCTGGCCGCCGCCGGCCGGTACAACGCCAGCGTCCTCTCGGTCCTGTTCGGCAGCCTGTTCGCCATCACCTGGGCCGACGTGGCCGTGATCGTGGCCCTCGGCGCAGCCGTGGCCGGAGCCGTGACCCTGCTGTACCGCCCGCTCCTGGCCGTGGCCCTGGACGAGGAGACCGCCCGGGCCGCGGGCCTGCCCGTGGACCTGCTCAACGTGGCGCTGGTCGTGCTCACCGCCCTCCTCACCGTAGGCGGCATGCGTGTGGTGGGGCTCCTTCTGGTGGCCGCGCTCATGGTGGTCCCGGTGGCGGCCGGGGGACGGGTGTCCCACTCGTTCCGGGGAACCCTGTGGTGGGCGGTGGCCGTGGGAGGGCTGTCCTCGGTGGTGGGGCTGTCGGTGGCCGCCACCCAGGGGGAGCTGGTTCCCGGTGGGACGATCGTCCTGGCCTCGGTGGGGCTGTTCCTGGTCTTCGCCGCCCTGGGCGCGCGAGCCCATCGCCTGCACAGGCCCGGGAGGGCGTCGTGACCGAGGCGGCGCGACTGGTGAGCTCGGCCGGGCTCCGGGCCACGCGGCAGCGCGTGGCCGTGATCGAGGCCCTCCGTGGCACAGAGCGTCCGGTGACCGCCCAGGCCCTGCACCGCGCCGTTCGGCGCCGCGCGGCGGGGCCCGGCCTGGCCACCGTGTACCGAACGCTCAACGCGCTGTCGGCGGCGGGACTGGTGGAATCGTTCCCCGCCGGCGAGGAGCAGGCCTATCGCCTGTGCGAGCCCGCCCACCACCACCACCTGATCTGCGAGCGGTGCGGGCGGGTGGACTCCATCCCCTCGTGCGAGGTCGAGGGGTGGGCGGAGGACGTGGCCTCCCGCCGCGGGTTCGCGGTCACCGGCCACCGGGCGGACGTGTTCGGCCTGTGCGAGACCTGCCGCCGGTCCCGGTAAGGTGTCGGCGTGGACGCGCGGCGGGCCTTTCTCTCAGAGCTGATCGACGACGCGGGCCTGTTCCCACCCGCGCTCCTGCCGATGGACGCGGCCACCGCCTTTCACACGCGATCGCGCGAGGGCCCCCACGGCTGGATGATGGGGCGCTTCATCTGCCCGGCCACCGCCCTGCGCGACCTGCTCAAGGTCCTCCCCGGCGATCCCGCCCGTCCGTGGCGCGTCAGCGTGCTCCTCGACGCGGCGGGGACCGAACCGTGGCTGGAGAGGATCATCGGGGACCTCCTGGGCGCCAGGGGGTTCGCCGAGGAGGCCGCAGGCGCGGCCACGGTGGAGCTCGTGGAGACGCGGCTCCCGCCCGAGCCGGCGGTGAGCGAGATCCGCCGGTTCGTGGGAGCCGTCGAGGACGCCGGGCTCCCCGGTCCCGTGACCCCCTACCTGGAGGTCCCCCCCGACGCCGTGGAGGACGGCGTGGCCGCCGTGGCCGAGATCCGCGAGGAGACGCCCGGCGAAGGAGCGTGCCGCCCGCCCGGGGCCAAGATCCGGTGCGGCGGCGCCACCGAGGACCTCTTGCCCTCGCCGAGGCGGGTGGCCACGTTCGTCGACGCGTGCCGCCGGAACGGCGTCCCGTTCAAGGCCACGGCCGGCCTGCACCATCCCTTCCGGCACCGGGACCCGGCCACCGGATTCATGCAGCATGGCTTCGTCAACCTGTTCGGCGCGGCGATCCTGGCCGCGGTCCACGACCTCGATGCGCCGGCGCTCGAGGAGATCCTGTCGGACCGAGACCCGTCGGCGTTCGCCCTGGAGCCGGGACGGTTCGCCTGGCGCGACATGGAGGCCGCCCCCGCACAGGTCGCCGACGCCCGGAGCGCGTTGTGCACGGCGTACGGGTCGTGCAGCTTCGACGAGCCCGTCGAGGACCTCCTGGCCCTGGGCGTCCTCCCGGCATGAACGACGCCACCACGGACCCCGCCCTGCGCTCCTGGGTGCCGGTGGCCGGGGACTCCGACTTCCCGATCCAGAACCTCCCGTACGGGGTGTTCCGCACCGAGGACCAGCCCGTCCGGCCCGGCGTGGCCATCGGCCATCACGTGCTGGATCTCGCGCTGGTCGCCGACCTGGTCCCCGACGTCCCGCCGCCGGTCCTGCGCGCGCCGACCCTCAACCCCCTGCTGGCCAGGGGCCGCGCCGCGTGGCGCGCGGTGCGCGCGCGGCTGTCCGAGCTGCTCCGTGAGGGGAACCAGGAGATGCACCGGGCCGGGCTGGCCGGCCGGGCCCTGGTTCCCATGGAGGACGCGGAGATGCAGCTGCCCTTCGCGGTGGGCGACGTCGTTGACTTCTACTCGTCGCTGGAGCACGCCACGAACCTGGGACGGATGTTCCGTCCCGACCAGGATCCGCTCCTCCCCAACTGGCGCCACCTCCCGGTGGGCTACCACGGCCGGAGCGGGACCGTCGTGGTGTCGGGGACCCCGATCCACCGGCCGCGGGGCCACGTCCAGCGCGGGGACGCCCCACTGGCGTTCGAGCCCACCTCCCGGCTGGACATCGAGCTCGAGGTGGGCTTCGTCACCGGGCCGGGGAACGACCTCGGGCGCCCGATCCCGGTGGCCGGGGCACGCGACCACATCTTCGGGCTGGTCCTGGTCAACGACTGGAGCGCCCGCGACATCCAGCGGTTCGAGTACCAGCCGCTGGGCCCGTTCCTGGGGAAGTCGTTCGCTACCACGGTCTCCCCGTGGGTGGTCACGCTGGATGCTCTCGAGCCGTTCCGGGTGGCGGGACCGGAGCAGGACCCCGAGCCCCTCCCCCACCTCCGCGCCCCCGAGCCGCGCGCCCTGGACGTGCACCTGGAGGTGGATCTCTCGCCGGCCGAGGAAGCGCCGACCACCGTCTCGCGGACCAACCTCCGGGGGCTGTACTGGTCGGTCGACCAGCAGCTGGCCCATGCCACCTCGAACGGCGCCACGGCCCGGCCCGGCGACCTGTTCGCCTCGGGGACGATATCCGGCCCGGACCCGGGGACCGAGGGCAGCCTGATCGAGCTGACCCGGGACGGCCCGCTCACCCTGGCCGACGGCTCCACCCGGACCTTCCTGGAGGACGGCGACGAGGTGATCCTCCGGGGGTGGGCCGGCGGCCAGGACCGCCCGCGGGTGGGGTTCGGCGAGTGCATGGGGCGGATCCTGCCGGCTACGTGACGAAGGGCCCCAGGCCGGCCTCGTCCATCAGCGAGCGCAGCCGCTTCAGGCCCCGGGACACGGCGTCCAGGATCTCCGCGTGGAGCTCCGGCGTGGCCGCGCACACCGAGGACACCGTGGACGCCTTCCCCTGGTCATCCAGCAGGGGGACGCCGTCCAGGGAGGCGCCGGTCCCGTCGGACAGGGGCAGGCCCAGCTCGGCGGCCAGCAGGTAGCCGGCTGCGGTGTCGTAGGTCGTGGTGTTGAGGATCGAGCCCCCGCCCACCCGCTCGAACCCCGCCCGCGACTCGGGAACGGCCTCGATGATGGTGGGCCCCACGTCCACGAACGCGTCCACGCTGCCCCGGGCCACGCAGGCCAGCGAGGTGGCCGCGCTCCCCTGGTCGAAGAACGCGCCCTCGCTCCCCGGCGCGTCGAACAGGTCCTGGAGGACCACGGCGGTGATGACCGCCGGCTGGCCGC
>DASWKD010000111.1:0-2760 GCA_036396815.1 Actinomycetota bacterium
CCTGTTCCAGGACCGGATCCACCAGGCCATCCTGACCCGGGAGCGGATGGGTGAGACCCAGGCCGTGATGATCATCGACCTTGACCGTTTCAAGGAAGTCAACGACACGCTCGGTCACCACGTGGGCGACCGCCTCCTCCAATTGATCGGCCCCCGGCTCCAGGCCATGCTCCGCCGCAGCGACACCATCGCCCGGCTGGGCGGCGACGAGTTCGCGGTCCTCCTCCCTGAGGTCACGGACGCGGCCGGTGCGGTGGTGGTGGCCGACAAGCTCCTCAAGGCCCTGGAGGAGCCGTTCGTGATCGACGGGCTGGCCCTGGACATCGAGGCCAGCATCGGCATCGCCATGTGCCCCGAGCACGGCGAGGACGTCAACGCGCTGATGCAGAAGGCCGACATCGCCATGTACATGGCCAAGGAAGCGCACACCGGCTACGAGCTGTACGCGCCGGAGCGCGACCGGCACAGCCCCCAGCGGCTGGCCCTCCTGGGCGAGCTACGCCGGGCCATCGAGGAGGAGCAGTTCCTCCTGCACTACCAGCCCATGGCCGACATGCGCACCGGACGCATCACCGCGGTGGAGGCCCTGGTCCGTTGGAACCACCCGGAGAACGGCATGATGATGCCGGACGAGTTCATCCCCCTGGCCGAGCACACCGGCCTGATCCGGCCCCTGACGATGGCCGTCCTGTCCGAGGCCCTGCACCAGTGCCGGGCCTGGCGGCAGATAGGCCTGGACATCTCGGTGTCCGTCAACCTCTCGGTGCGCAACCTCCAGGACAACGACTTCCCGGAAGCCGTCTCGGAGGTCCTGACCCGCTTCGACCTCCCGCCGGCCGCCCTGGAGCTGGAGATCACCGAGAGCGCCATCGTGGTGGACCCGATCCGGGCCATGGGCGTCCTGGGCCGCCTGAGCACGATGGGCGTCCGCCTGTCCCTGGACGACTTCGGGACCGGGTACTCCTCGCTCGCCTATCTCAAGCGCCTCCCGGTGAGCGAGATCAAGATCGACAAGTCGTTCGTCATCAACATGGGCGTGGACGAGGACGACGCCGTGATCGTCCAGTCCACGATCGACCTGGCTCGCAACCTGGGCCTGATCGTGGTGGCCGAGGGCGTGGAGTCCGAGGAGGCCTGGGGCCGCCTGGCGTCCTTCGGGTGCGACCTGGCCCAGGGCTACTACCTGAGCCGGCCCGTGCCCCCCGACGTCCTGACGGAGTGGCTCACGGACGAGGGGCGTGTGAACCCCTCCGCGCCCCGGGGTACCGCGGTCGAGGCCGAGCGCACCGCTTAGCGGCGGAGCGTCTCCGGCATCCGGGCCGCGAGCAGACCCACCAGCGCCACCGGCACGGCCACCACCAGGAACGCCGAACGGAACCCCGCCGCGTCGGCCACGACACCGGCCACCAGCGGACCGAGGACGAACCCCAGGTCACCCGCGAACCGGTACGCGCCCACCGCCGTGCCCGACCGCCCTCGGGGGGACACATCGGCCACCACCGCCGCCGGGACCACGCCGGAGAAACCGCTGGCCACGCCGAGCACGACCATCGTCACCACCAGGAGCGCCAGCGAGGAAACCCACCCCACCAGGGCGGTCGCTCCACCGAGGGCCAGGAGGGCGGGCACCAGGACCACCTTCCGGCCCCGCGAGTCCGCCAGGGCCCCCGCCTGCCACATCAGCAGGAACTGGCCCACGGCCGCCGCCCCCAGCACCCCGCCGATGCCGGCCTCCCCCAGCCCCAGCTCCTCCTGGGCGAACAGCGGGACCAGCGTGAGCCGGACCGACCCCAGGACCCAGAACAGGGCGGCGTTGGCGGCCAGCGCGGCCACGAAGGCCCGGTTCGACAGGAGGAAGCGGAGGCGTCCCCACGTGGTGGCCGCCACGCCCTCGGCCTCGGCCAGGACCTCTCCCGCGGTGGCCGCTCGGGGCGGCTGCAGCGAGCCCCTCCCCGAGAGGAACCGGAACGTGAGCCCGGCCGAGACCACGCACGCCCCCGCGTAGAACCACAGCGGGGCGGCCAGCCCCATCCGCGAGGCGATCAGCCCGCCCGCCGGCTGGCCGAGCATCGTGCCCAGCAGGAAGGAGGCGTAGTAGAAGCTCATGGTCCGGGCCATGCGGTTGGCGGGGATCGTGCCCAGCAGGAAGCTCATCACGGCGGCGAACAGGATCGAGGACCCCGCCCCGCCCACCGCCCGGAACAGGACCAGGAGGCCGAAGGAGGGGGCCACCGCGGACAGCGCGGCAGACACGCCCACCGTGGCCGCGCCCACCGTGGCCACCGACCGGGGGCCGTACCGGTCCACCAGGGGTCCGGCCACCAGGTCGAACGCCAGCCGGGTCAGGGCGAAGGCCGACAGCAGCATCCCCACCTCGGCCCGGCCCACGCCGAAGGATCTCGCGTACAGGGGCAGGACGGGCACGATGAGCCCATACCCCAGCATGATCACCAGGGTCACCCCCACCCCCACGCGGACCGCCGGCTCGGCCAGGACCTGGCGGACGGGGGACGAGGCGCCGGAGGGCATGCGGGCGAGTCTACGCGCTAGGGGAAACGGCCAGAGAAAAAGCCAAGAGGGGGACTGCCCGCGAATCCCCCTCCTGGCACATGCAGCGCCCGAGCGCCCTCTCGTGACGCTGCTTCCACTATTTTGTCGGTAGATGGGTGGTCCAAGTGAAGTCCCCGTTGTGGCTATCTGCTCTGGCCCGAAATGACCAGGGCCGGGGCCATCGCCGCCGCCACCCTGGTCACCCCGGGC